>JAZRXV010000044.1:0-17180 GCA_045600405.1 Candidatus Cryptobacteroides sp. | reverse complement strand
TTATATCAATGCTGCTGGAGGATACGCCAACCGGGCGAAGAGGAGCAAGGTGTTCATCATCTATATGAATGGAAATGTCACAAGGGCGAAAGTTGGAGCCAAGGTTATGCCGGGATGTGAGATCATAGTACCTTCCAAGGGGGAGAAGAAGGAGATGTCCACAGGAGAAATCCTTAGCATAGGTACCTCTACCGCATCTCTTGCCACCATGATTGCTACGCTTGTTAATCTGTTTAAATAAAATCGATTGCAATGAACGACTACCAGAGACCTTTCGACGGATACGAAGAGGAGTATGATGAGATAGACATAATGGAACTTCTGCGCAAGCTCCTGAAGGATTGGAAGAAACTCCTGAAATGGTGCGGTTACGGAGCCGTGGCCGGACTGATTGTGGCTTTCAGCATACCGAAGACATACACTACCACGACAAAGATGGCCCCGGAGATAGCTTCAAAGGCCAGTGGTGGCAATTTGAGTTCCCTTGCAAGTCTCGCAGGCATCAATCTCGGCAGCATGGGCACTTCCGATGCTGTTTCACCGGACCTTTATCCTGAAGTGGTGAATTCCACTCCTTTTATGGTGGAGTTGTTCTCCGTACCTGTGAATTTCAAGTATAAGAAGCAGGATATGACCACGGACTTGTATGATTATCTGAAGAATTATACGAGAAGTCCGTGGTGGAATAAAATCATAAGATTACCATTCAAGGCTCTTGGTTGGTTTATGGGACTTTTCCGGGAAAAGGTAGAAGAACAGGAAGGATATGCTGACATCAATCCGGAAGAACTTACCTTGGAACAGTCGAAGATTCTTTCTGCCTTGCATGGTGCGATTTCATTGATGGTCGATAAGAAAACGGGGGTGATTACCACAACCGTTTCCGCTCAGGATCCACATGTGGCGGCGACAGTGGCGAAGGAGGTCATAGGGCGTCTTCAGACATACGTTGCAGCATATAGGACGGACAAGTCACGCAAGGATCTCGATTATTATCAGCAATTGTATGATGAAGCAAAGGCAGGCTATTATGAGGCCCAGCAGAAATATGCACGTTATATGGACACCAATCAGGATGTCGTGCTTCAGCGTGTCCGTACTGAGCAGGAAAGGCTCAGGAATGAGTCCGAACTTGCTTTCCAGCTGTACAATTCATGCTCACAGCAGCTGCAGTTGGCGAAGGCGAAAGTGCAGCAGGAGACTCCGGTATGTTCAGTCATACAGCCGCCTACAGTCCCTGTGGAACGAAGCAAGCCGTCCAAGGCGACCATTCTCATGGCGTTTATGTTCCTTGCAGTCTGCGTTGAGGCTGTCTGGCTCCTGTGGGGAAAGGAGACAATCGCAAAATTCAAGGCTGACCTTTCCGAAGCCTGATAAGTGGACGAGAAAATCGTAATAAAGGGAGCCAGGGTCAACAATCTGAAGAATGTGACCCTGGAGATACCGCGCGGGAAGTTCGTGGTAATAACCGGTATTTCCGGCTCGGGTAAGTCATCGCTTGCTTTCGATACTTTGTTTGCAGAAGGCCAGAGACGCTTTGCGGAAAGCCTGTCGTCATATGCCCGCCAGTTCCTTGGAAGGATGAGCAAACCGGACGTGGATTCCATCGACGGCATACCGCCAGCCATCGCTATTGAGCAGAAGGTCAATTCCCGTAACCCACGCTCTACAGTCGCGACCACCACTGAGATCTATGATTTCCTAAGACTGATCTTTGCCAGGATAGGGCATACTTTCTCCCCGATATCCGGACGTGAAGTTCATTGCGATACAGCCCGTGATGTCATGTCCTTCCTTGATTCCATGAGGGAAGGGGAGACTGTCTATATCCTTGCCGACCTTGGATGGAAGGGCAGGACCGATCATGTGGAACTCATGCTTGGTCTCAAGGAGGACGGATACAACCGTTTTCTCTGCGGGGGACGTCCGGCGAAGATCGATGATGTCCTCCAGATGGAAGAATACCCGGAGGATGTCTCGTTGCTTGTTGACAGGGCCAGACTTCCTGGTGACCGTGACCGTATCCTGTCCTCCTTAAACGACGCATTCTCCAGAGGGGGCGGAAAGATGTCGATAGCTGATTCTGAAGGGAAAGTCATAAGGGAGTTCTGCAACCGCTTTGAACTTGACGGGATGACGTTCCGTGTCCCGGATGAGTTCCTGTTCAGTTTCAACAGCCCGCTCGGGGCATGTCCCGTGTGCGGAGGCCTCGGTAAAATAATAGGCATCAGCGAGGACCTTGTGATTCCTGACAAGACAAAGAGCATATATGACGGTGCGATAGCCTGCTGGAGAGGGGAGAAGATGGGTTGGTTCAAGGACCACATGGTGCAGGTTGCCGGAAGGTACGGTATCCCTGTGTTCGAGCCGTACTGCAATCTTGACCGCAGGGTAAGAGATTTGATATGGGACGGGGACAGGCCTGCGGAAGGGGCGGGATATAATGATGATCCGGACCGTCTTGTCGGCATAAACGAATTCTTCGAATGGGTTGAGACCCAGAAGTACAAGATACAGTACAAATATATGCTCAGCCGTTTCAGCGGCAAGGCGACATGTCATGAATGCCATGGCACAAGGCTTCGTAAAGAGGCATCCTGGGTTAAGGTCGGTGGAAAGAATATCAGTGAACTGCTTGCGATGAATGTTGAGCAGCTGCTGTCCTTTTTCGAGGCGCTCGACCTCCCGGAGAATGAAACTGCCATCATTTCGGAACCGCGTTCTGAGATTGAAAGCCGCCTGAGATATATTTGTGAGGTCGGGCTTGGCTATCTGACGCTGGACAGGGCCTGCACCACCCTTTCAGGGGGAGAAAGCCAGCGCATCAACCTGGTCACGGCACTCGGATCAAGCCTGGTTGGATCCATGTATATTCTGGATGAGCCCAGCATAGGTCTGCATTCAAGGGATACTGAGAGGCTTATTTCCGTCCTCCGCAGGCTGCGCGATATAGGCAATACCGTGATTGTCGTGGAGCATGACGAGGAGATGATACGTGCTGCGGATGTCTTGATCGACATGGGGCCGCTGGCCGGAGCAGGTGGCGGCGAGGTGGTATTCCAGGGTAAAGTGAATCCTGATATCGCCGAGGGTATAGTGAAGCGCTCGCTTACATTGCAGTACCTTGAGGGGCTCAGGTCCAGATACACACGTCCGAAGCGTCCTTGGAACTATTCGATAACCGTAGAAGGGGCGATGCAGAACAATCTCAAGGATATCAATGTGAAGTTTCCTCTGGGTGTGCTTACTGTGGTCACGGGTGTCAGCGGTTCCGGCAAGTCATCGCTGGTAGGGGATATACTTTATCCGGCCCTATACAGGACTATCAACGATTCCGGCGACCTTCCTGGCGTATTCCGTGGCCTTAGCGGTAACGTGGACAGGATAGGCCGCGTGGAATATGTCGATCAGAATCCGATAGGGAAGAGTTCCAGGTCCAATGCCGTCACCTACTTGAAGGCGTATGATGACCTCAGGAAACTCATGGCTGACCAGCAGTATGCGAAGATCAATGGTTTCGGACCGAATTTCTTTTCCTTCAATGCGGATGGAGGCCGGTGTCCGGAATGTCAGGGGGACGGTGTGGTGAAGATAGAGATGCAGTTCATGGCTGACGTGGAGATGGTATGCGAGGAATGCGGCGGCAAACGTTTCAAGCCGGAAGTGCTGGAAGTCCGTTATCGTGGAAAGAATATCGATGACATATTGAATATGAGTGTCGATGATGCCGTCTCTTTCTTCTCTGCCGGTGAGGAAAACGAGGCGAAGTCGGTGGCGGCGAAACTGAAGCCGCTTCAGGAAGTGGGATTGGGCTACATCAAGCTGGGGCAAAGCAGTTCCACCCTTTCGGGAGGTGAGAGCCAGCGTGTCAAACTTGCGTATTTCCTTTCACTCAGCCGGCAGGACAGGAAGAAGGAGAAGATAATGTTCATGTTCGACGAGCCGACGACAGGCCTGCACTTTTTTGATGTGGAAAAATTGCTGAAGGCATTCGATGTCCTTCTTGCAGCCGGGCACAGCCTTGTGGTCGTGGAACACAATCCTGACGTGATACGTTCGGCGGACTGGGTAATAGACCTTGGCCCCGATGCAGGAGACAGGGGTGGAGAGGTCGTGTTCGAAGGGACTCCGGAGGATCTGGTGAAGGAAGGAAAAACCTATACCGCCCAATATCTTTAGATGCGTTTCTTTAATCTGAAGAAATGTTTTTTTAAGCGGTTCCTTCTGATTTGTTTGCGGACAAGGGCAATATATGCTGCATCACGTTTCCTGTCTTTCAGTTCCGTTTCCAAGGCTGAGAATGTATTTATCCTGTTTTCGTAGCCATTCCTGTCTATGGTATGCAGGGCCGAATTTCCTCTTGAAACCCTGAAATAGAAGACATCGCCAACGCAGTAGACAGTATTGACATAGGAGAATAGCAGAATGCACATTGCTGCGTCTTCGCATTGGCGTGACCATTCATAGAATGAAAGTGAATTATCTATGAACAGGCTTTTCCTTATGAGTTTGTTGCATACCGAATACCATCCGGAATTCCATGAGTCAGGTTTTAAAGGCATATTGCGGAGACCTTCCGCGTTGAATCTTTTTCTGACTTCCCGGACGTTGCCGTCAACGATATTGCAGAAATTGAACTGAACTATATCAGAACCGCTTTCCAGAGCTTTCGAAATAGCATGCTCATATGTATGGGGGGCTATCCAGTCATCACTGTCCACGAATCCGATGAATTCTCCTTCGGCTATCCTCAAGGCATCGTTCCTTGCTGCGCTGACCCCTCCGTTATTTTTGTGGATTACCTTGACGCGCGGATCGCTTGCTGCATAATCGTCGCAGATGCGGCCGCTTTCATCTGTTGACCCGTCATCTACCAGAATGACTTCAAGATCGGTCCACGTCTGTCCCAGTATGCTTGATATACATCGGGAAAGATACTTTTCGGTATTGTATACAGGGACGATGACAGAAAGATATTTCATAGCTCAAAGCGGGATTTGCGGGGGAACGCTTTCTCAAAGGATTCGAGTATTGCGGCACGCAATGCGTTGAATCTTTCGTCATTCATCCCGACGTCATTGATGCATGCCATGTCTTCATCCGGATCAACGATAAAAGCGCATATCTTTCCAATGCTGGATGCGGCAAGCGAAAAATGTCTGTTGGACATCCGCTTTCTGACTGTCTGCCCGCTATAGAGAAGGTAGTCCGAGAACAGATACTGATTATGGTTTCTCTCCGTCCGGATAGAGGATATCGAAGACTTGATATCTTCCGCCCCATGTTCGAATACATCTTCGCATGCACTTCTAAGCATGGCTGATGGGGTATGTTGAGGTCTGTGGAAAAATACAGACCTTCCGGTGCCGGACAATTTCCGTGCGAGTCTGTCCGATTCACGGCATATCTTCTTGTACATGTTAAGAGCCATAAAATGCCTTTTGAACCATACTACGGCTTTCCCGTCCACAAAAAAATCCTCCTCCTGCATATCCCGGAAGGGGAACATGTCATCGTTGAAATATATGTATCGTTCAGACAGTCCGGGGATGCGGTGCATATATACTTCAAGCGTGTTGCAATTGAAAGTGGGAAGGTATTCGGGCGGGACAAAGTCATTGTGCATGATGACCGTGACCGTATGGCGGTCAACCCATTCCGGGATCTGGCTCTCCCTTGCGACTACGAGGAAAACATTGTCAATGAATGGCATATGATTGTCAATTCCTCTCAAAAGATATTTCAAGCTGCCCCAATCCCTGAACCTTTTTGCCAATATGTCTCCTCCTACATGACTGGCATAGTCTGCCAGCCAAAGAGGATCATTACCGTCGACATATGTTATTACAGCATCCATCGTTCTCTTATCTGAATCTCTTGTGTGTCCAGAGGTAGCCTGCAGGATTCTCCCTGAGGTCTTCCTCGAGGAGTTCGTAGTATCTGGACATGATTGTTTCGGGGCTGGAAAGAGAGGCGTCCTTGCAGATAGGGATGTATTCCAGCGTATAATGGCCCCGCGTCTCAAATCTGACCCTGGCATAGCATACGGACAAGCCGAATTTCCCGGCGACTGCGGCAGCCCCGGTCATGGACTGAGTGTCTATGCCCATGAAAGTGACCGGGATATTGCCTTTCGAACTTGCGTATGGCTTCTGGTCGGTGATGATATTATAGACCTTCTTTTCTCCCATATGGCGGAAAACATATCTGATGAAATCCTTTGTTTCCACATATCCGGAGAAACCCTCCCTGTCCTTCAATGGCGCCAGCCTGTTGGCTCGCATTATCTCATCCCACATCCTGCTTGTCATTTCCTTGTAAACGACGCAGAAATTGGATTCGTCCAGGCAGAGGTGCGAGTCTGTGTAATTGTAGTTTTCGATCCCTCCCAGAAGCTCCCAATTGCCGAAATGGGAATAAAGTACAGCGACACCGGGAGTCTCGTCATACATCGAATTGATCGTTGCGGGATTCTTGATCTCAACGATATGTGCCTTGCGGAGCCTTTCGGGATTGCGGCATGCTCCGAACCATACGGCTTCCGCTACAATGTCGGCAAAATGTCTGTATGCATCCTTGCGGAGCGCTTTCAGTTCCTTGGTCGTCTTTTCGGGAAAACACCTTGCCAGATTGAACGAGACGACATCACGCCTGTATCTGAACACGTCCCCGACAAGCCACGCAAGGAATCTTGAATTTGCGTAGTGTGCACTCAGGGGCAGGCTGCCTATCAGCCTGAGCAAGCCGTGTGTCAGTTGGGCCGGAATGGACATACGGACACAAATATAAGCAATTAGTTCAAAGTCTCAAACCTGATGTCATCAGCAGAATATATAGTGACGGATATATTAGTGGTGGAATTGCGCCCCATCGGAGGAAGTGTGAACGACGTTGTACACATTTTCCCGCGGATCTCGCACTCTAGATTCAATGATGTATGCGGAGCCCCCAGTTCTCTTTCCGGAGTGTCGTTCGGATAGCAGTATAGCACAGTGCCCGGGTGTTGTGTGAATAGCCCGATGTCAAAAGGCAGTGATTCCGGTTTTCCGTCCGGAATGAAATCAGAGGGCCTGAATTCCTTGTCCTGCAGGACGGTTACGCATGGATTCAGCTCCGACAACCATATGCAGGGTTCTTCCACCAGTTCAAAATCATCCATTGCATTGCTTATCTCCGCCAGCACCACTCGGCACAGGAAGGGTTTCAGATGGATTTCAGCCCCGGATCCTGCTTCCAGTTCTGTACATCCGGTCATTATTGGCAGTAGAGGGTCATCATCTTTGAATTCAACTGCCATCTGCATGGCTGATTCAAGTCTGTCCAGGGCTTTGAGATTCAGGTTGTACGGGCAATTTGCAATAGCAAGGACAGTCTTCGTCCCTTCTGTGGTCCGTATGTCGACCGATTCTGCAGGCTCTTCGTATGAAACATGCCTGTCCAGGGCTGCCATTCCGTTGCTGTCATAGATGAGGAGGTCAATTTTTGAAAGCGGTTCTTCCGCTGACAATGTAAGATGCGTGCATGTGGAATCGGGGATTTCCGGAGTGGGAGCCGGAGGTGTTACCTCTTCGATATATGGAATGGTTGTACAGGATACCGAAAAGGCCGGTGCCAAGAGAGAAGATAGAGCAAGCGCCAAGACAAACCTCGGCAAGGGATGGACGGTAAGACTCCCCGTCCTATGCGACCGATGCCGGGTGCACCGGCCTGTCCGGTTCCTGATAAATTCCATAGCACCGGCAAATCTAAAGCATTGGAAATGGAATGCCAAGACATTACAGATTCCTCCTGAAAATAGTTGTCTTTCTGCATTTATCTTATCTTTTGCAACCGGTATGATTAATAAAAAAACGGGAACGAATCCTTTTGGATGCGTTCCCGTCGAAAGATATCCGGTTGATATTATGCGCCGAAATTGTCGTAAAGTACATTTTCAACAGGCACTCCGAGAGAATCGAGGAGATTGTTGACTGATGCGACCATCATAGGAGGACCGCACATGAAGTACTTGATGTCCTCCGGTGTCTCGTGATCCTTGAGGTAGGTCTCGTACATCACATTGTGTACAAAGCCTGCGGTGTAAGGTACGCCTGCTGCATCTGCTGCCGGATCAGGACGGTCGAGTGCGAGATGGAACTTGAAGTTAGGGAATTCCTTCTCGATCTCGGCGTAGTCCTCAAGGTAGAATGCCTCGACAAGTGCGCGTGCACCGTAGAAGTAACTGACGTTGCGGCCGGTCTTGAGCGTCTTGAAGAGCTGCATGATGTGGCTGCGGAGAGGTGCCATACCTGCACCACCGCCCACGAAGATGTACTCTACATTGTCAGGAACGTTCTTAGGGAGAAGGAACTCTCCGTAAGGACCGCTGATCATGACCTTGTCACCCGGCTTGCGGGTGAAGACGTATGAAGAAGCTATACCAGGGTTGACAGGGAGGAGCTACGGACCGAGCTCGCGTGGAACACTTCTGTCGAATGGAGGAGTTGCGATACGGACGTTGAGCTTGATGATGCCCTTCTCACCTGGATAAGAGGCCATTGAGTATGCACGGATGGTATCGGTAGGGTTGGAAGAATGGAGGTTGAAGAATCCGTATTTCTCCCAATCTGCGCGGTACTCAGGTGCCACGTCGATGTCCTTGAAATCAAGTTCGTAAGCAGGGATGTCTATCTGGATGTACTCACCGGACTTGAACTCGAGGTTCTCGCCCTCAGGAAGCTTGACGGTGAATTCCTTGATGAAGGTTGCGACATTGTCGTTGGAGATGACCTCGCACTCAAGTTTCTTGACGCTGAGGGCGCTCTCCGCAACCTGGATCTTGAGGTTGTCCTTGACCTTGACCTGGCAGCCGAGGCGCCAGCCGTCCTTGATCTGCTTGCGGTTGAAGAAACCGACCTCGGTAGGAAGAATCTCTCCGCCGCCTTCAAGCACCTGCACCTTGCACTGGCCGCAGTTGGCCTTTCCGCCGCAGGCTGAAGGAAGGAAAATCTTCTCTCCGGCGAGTGTGCCCATAAGGTTTCCGCCCGGAGCGACGTTGAGCTCCTTCTTTCCGTTGTTGATGTCTATCTTTACTGTTCCCTTCGGGGTGATCCAGTTCTTGACGATAAGGAGAAGGGCTACGAGCAGGATCGTGACTATCACGATGACTGCAACTGCTGCAATGATTGTATTGAACATAATCCTTTCCTCCTATAATGAAATACCCATGAAGATCATGAATGCGAGACCCATGAGACCTACGGTGATGAATGTGATACCGATGCCCTTGAGCCCTGCAGGAACGTTGCTGTAGCTGAGCTTCTCACGGATGGCTGCGAGGGCTACGATTGCGAGGTACCAGCCGATACCTGAACCGAGTGCATAGACTGCGGATTCGCCGAGGTTTGCGAAATCCCTCTGCTGCATGAAGAGGGAACCTCCGAGGATTGCGCAGTTCACGGCGATCAATGGAAGGTAGATACCGAGTGAGCTGTACAGTGAAGGGAGGAACTTCTCTACAATCATCTCGACAAGCTGCGTGAAAGCTGCAATGACGGCGATGAAGATGATGAAACTCAGGAAACTGAGGTCGACGCCTTCGATGAGCGCGTTCGGTGCAAGGACGAACTTGTTGAGGATGTAGTTGATAGGGAGTGTGCAGAGAAGCACGAAAATGACTGCGAGTCCGAGTCCGTTCGCGGTCTTGACATTCTTGGATACTGCCAGGTATGAACACATACCGAGGAAGTATGCAAAAATCATATTGTCAACGAAGATTGACTTTACGAATAAGCTTAAATATTCCATAACCGATAAGTGTTTTTATTTTTCCTGGAGGTCCTTGTCGATGCTCCTGTGGATCCATATGATGCATCCGAGAAGGATGAGCGCGAATGGAGGCAGGATTACGAGACCGTTGTTGACATAACCGGCGTTGTAGAACGCCTGAGGGATGATCTGCAGACCGAACAGGGTGCCGCTTCCGAGAAGTTCGCGGACGAACGCCACGATGATGAGTATGGCACCGTAGCCGAGACCGCTTGCAAGACCGTCAACCAGAGAAGGGATAGGCTTGTTGCCGAGGGCGAATGCCTCGATGCGTCCCATCACGATACAGTTGGTGATGATGAGGCCGATGTAGACGGAGAGTGACTTGTCTATAGAGTATGTCGCTTCAAAAGCCTTGAGGAACTGGTCCACGAGGATAACCATGAGAGCGACCACGACAAGCTGGACGATGATGCGCACGCGGTTCGGGATCGTGTTCCTGAGCAGCGAGCATACAAGGCTTGACAGACCTGTGACGATAGTCACTGAGAGAGCCATTACAAGGGCGCCCTTGAGCTCGACCGTAACGGCGAGGGAAGAGCATATACCGAGGACGAGGACAGTTATCGGGTTGCCCTTCATCAGCGGATTGAGGAATGTTTCTTTCATGTTTGCCATAGTTTATTCCTCCACTTCGTTTGATTCAACACATTCTGTACATTCTCTGCAGCATTTGCCGCAGCTCTGTCCTGCTCCGAGACCGGGTTTGTAGGCATTGAGCCAGTCTGCGATCGCAGCGCTGAGTCCCTTGGAGGTCATTGTCGCTCCGGTGATGGCATCGACAGCGTTCTTCTTTCCCGCCGGAACACCGCCCTTGATGATGGAGAAAGGAAGTTCATCGGCAAAATCGATGACCTTGCCGGCGAACTGTGCGCGGAATGCCGGATCGTCCTTGATCTTTCCACCGAGACCCGGGGTCTCTGACTCGTGGTCGAAGTATGCACCTTCGATGGTCTTGAGGTCATCCTTGAGGGCGATATAGCCCCAGATAGGTCCCCATAGACCTGCACCATAGACGGGAACGACGGTTACACCGTTCTTGAACTTGTAGACAGGAAGCTGTACATCATTGCCGCCCTTGACATTGTAGTTCTGTGCCTTGAGCTGTGCTACGGAATAGACTTCGGCGTCACTTCCGTTGAGTTCTCCCGTCTTTGTGCCGTCGGCACTGATGGTGTAGGACTCCTTGATGTTCTGCTTGTAGAAATCGAGGGTGGCTGCATTGCCCTGCTCTTTCCAGTAATCCTTCTCGCCGAACTGTGCGGCTGTGAGGATCTGGCTGACAGTCTCAGCCTTCTCGTTGGCGGCCTGCTTCGGACCGAGCGTCTGGGAAACGAATGCCAGGATAGCCGCTACCAATACGACCACTATCGTGGTGTATATGACTGTATAGGTGTTAGAGTTGGTATTCATAGCTATGCGACATTGATTTTCTTGGCCTTGCGTGAGATATGCGAGCTTGTGACGCAGTGGTCGATAAGCGGTGCGAAGGTGTTGGCGAGAAGGATTGCCAGCATCATACCCTCAGCGTAACCAGGGTTGAACAGACGGACAGTGATGCAGAGAACGCCGATGAGGATACCGTAGATCCATTTGCCGGTTTCGGTCTGGGCGCTGGTCACAGGGTCGGTTGCCATGAATACGGTACCGAATGCGAAGCCTCCGAGGATGAGCTGCTCCCAGCAAGGGATGTCGGTTGCTCCGCCGAGGAATCCGAGAGCGCCTACTGCAAGTGCGCCGAGCACTGAACCTGCCATGATCTTCCAGCTTGCCACTCCGGTCCAGAGAAGCAGGACGGCTCCGATAAGTATGCAGAGAGTGGATGTCTCACCGACTGATCCGGGGATGGTGCCGAGGAACTCGCTCCATGCTGAGGTGCTGTACTGTGCTGCACCGTCGAGGGCGAGAGGGGTGGCTCCTGTGAAACCGTCGACGAGTTGCTCTCCGGCCTTCACATGGATCCAGGTGCTTGAACCTGACATGCTGTTAGGGTAGGAGAAGAACAGGAATGCACGGGTAAGGAGTGCCGGGTTCCAGATGTTCATTCCAGTGCCTCCGAAGACCTCCTTGCCGAAGATGACAGCGAATGCGACGGCAATGGCCAGCATCCAGAGAGGAGTGTCCACAGGGACGATGAGAGGAATGAGGAATCCTGACATGAGGTAGCCTTCGTTGACTTCTTCGCCACGGATCTGGGCTGAGCCGAATTCGATGGCGAGGCCGACAGCATATGCTACTATGTAAAGAGGAAGGACACGGAGGAAACCGTACCAGAAATTACCGAGTACATTGACACGGCAGTCTCCGATTGCGAGTCCGTGCTGATAGCCGACGTTCCACATGCCGAACAGGGCTGCCGGGATGACGGCGATGAGTGCGATGATGATGATGCGCTTGAGGTCGACCGCGTCACGTACATGGGAGCCCTTCTTGGTGACTGTACCAGGTACGGCAAGGAATGTGTCGAAAGCATCAACTGTTGAGTGGAGCCAGTGCAGCTTGCCACCTTCTTCGAAAATCTTGTTCATACTTTAGGCCATTTCTTTAAGCATAAGGTCGATGCCCTGTGCGATGATATCCTGAATGTTGTTCTTGCTTGGATCGACGAATTCGCAAACGGCCAGATCCTCAGGAAGCACCTCGTAGATGCCGAATTTCTCCATCTTCTCTATGTCACCTGCAAGGCATGCCTTGGTGAGGTATATAGGGTAGATGTCCATAGGAAGCACTTTTGCGTAATATCCGTCGTTCATGAGGAAAGCGCGCGGACCACCGTGGAGGTTGGTGTCCATCTCATATCTGCGCCATGGCATGAGCCATGAGAAATAGCAATGGTCGGTGCTGAACTGCTTGTAGCGTATAGGACGGATCCATCCGAAGAGTTCACGTTCCGTACCTTCCTTGATGAGGGTGATCTGATTGTCGAAGAAACCGAGATACCCGTCTTCTCCGGTGTTCTTTCCGCTGAGCACGTCACCGCTGATGAATCTGATTTCAGATGCGGAGGTGCCGTAGAAACCGGCGATGTCCTTTATCGGCATGCCCGGAAGGGTCTCGATGTAGGACGGCTCGATTGCCATAGGGCCGCATACCGCTACCTTGCGGCGGAGGTTGAGCTTGCCTGTGTTGAAGAGATTCCCGATTGCGGCAAGTCCGAGAAGTGAGATGGTCCAGACTGTCTCATCCTTGCGGATAGGGCAGATGTGGCTGATCTGCACGCCGACGTTTCCTGCAGGGTGCTTGCCCTTGAAGGTGTGGAGTGTGCAGTTCTCAAGTTTGTGGAACGGTGTGCCGGAATAGTTGTCGGCGCAGAGCGAAACATGCACGCCGCCGTCAGTGAGTTTTGACAGGGCGGTTACACCGGCCTGGATGGCCTTGAACTCGCTGCCGAGGCAGAACTCGGGATCTGCTGCCAGCGGGGCGGTGCTGAACGCCGGGACAAAGATTGAACGTGGCTTTACGGCCGGATCCGCGAGGATGCCGTAAGGACGCTGGATGAGCCATGGCCAGAGACCGCTTGCGAGTATGGCTTCACGGACAGAGTCCGCGTCCATGACGTCAACGTTCCTGACTCCGAAATCAACGCAATTCTGCTCGGCGTCAGCCTCGATGAGGACTGCGAGCAGTTTGCGCTTTTCACCTCTGACTATCTCCTTCACGACGCCGCTTGCCGGGGAGGTGAGGAGTATGTCAGCGTTCTTTTTGTCTGCAATGACAGGAGAGCCGCAGAGCACAGGATCACCCTCCTTCACGAGAAGTCTCGGAAGAAGTCCTTTGAAATCACCTGGTTGGATCGCAATGATGCCCGGGGCCACCGTCTTTGAGACACGCAGGTCCGCTTCTCCTTTTATCGGGATGTTCAGACCTTTCTTCAAAACGATGTTTTGTGACATTGAATTATATTATTGGATTAGATATTCTAAATATCATGCAAATTTACCACTTTTTTTCGTAATTTCGTGCCGATATGGAGAATAATGTGAGAGTCATTCTGGACGGACTCAACGACGAGCAGAAGCGTGCCGTCGAATGTGTGGAGGGACCGGTGCTGATCGTGGCGGGAGCGGGATCGGGCAAGACAAGGGTGCTTACGAGCAGAGTTGCCAATATCCTGGCCGGAGGAGTGGATCCGTCGCGAGTCCTGGCTCTGACTTTCACCAAGAAAGCGGCAGGGGAGATGAAGGAGCGCATCGCCATGATGGTCGGCTCCCAGAAGGCTCGGAGGGTGGTTATGGGGACTTTTCACGCCGTTTTCGTAAGATTCCTCAGGGAGTATGCCGATTCATTGGGCTATCCCGCCCAGTTCACGATCTATGATACGTCGGATTCCACAAGTGCAGTCAAGGCATGCATCAAGGAATTGGGGCTTGACGACAAGATTTACAAGCCTAAGGATGTCCTCAGCCGTATATCGATGGCGAAGAACAACCTTATCACCGTCGGAGCATACAAGTCCAACCAGACTATCCTGATAAACGACACCCACGCCCGGAAACCGAGGATGTGCGATCTGTATGAGCTCTATCAGTCCAAACTGAAGCAGGCGGGTGTCATGGACTTCGATGACATCCTGGTCAACATGAACATCCTGCTCCGTGACAATCCCGATGCGCTCCACGCGATTGCGGACAGATTCTCGTACATCATGGTGGACGAGTACCAGGATACCAACTATTCGCAGTACATCATACTGAAGAAACTTGCCCGGTTCCACCGCAACATCTGTGTCGTCGGTGACGACTCGCAGTCCATATATGCATTCCGCGGCGCCAAGATCGAGAACATCCTGAATTTCAAGAAGGATTACCCGGAATGCCGGCTGTTCCGTCTCGAGCGCAATTACCGTTCTACGCAGACCATTGTGGACGCCGCGAATTCCCTGATCGCGCACAATGACGGCCGCATTCCGAAGGAGTGCTATGCCGTTGGGGAGAAAGGTGAGCAGATACATATCCTAAAGACATATACTGAGCAGGAGGAGGCCCTGTGCATTGTCTCGGAGATAATCGACCGCATGCGCACTGCCAGGGCGCAGTATGAGGATTTCGCCATATTGTACAGGACCAATGCCCAGTCCCGTGCGCTTGAGGAGCAGCTCCGCCGCCGCAATATTCCTTATATGATCTACTCCGGCAATTCTTTCTTTGAAAGGGCCGAGGTCAAGGACATGATGGCGTATTTCAAGCTCGTGGTCAATCCTAATGACGATGAGTCATTCAAGCGGGTTGTCAACAAGCCGGCAAGGGCTATCGGTGATACCAGCGTGAGTGCTTTGAACGAGACGGCCAGGGCACATCAGTGCAGCCTTTTCAAGGCGGCATTCATGCCTGACTGCGAGGTGTACGGCCTGCGTCCGGCCGCTATCGCCAAGATACGCGAATTCTGCAAGATGATAGATTCCCTTGCCTCCCAGGTGCGGACCACCGATGCATTCGAACTGGCCAGGAAGATAGCCGATGTCTCCGGATTGTACGCCTTCTATAAGGCCGACAATTCAATCGAGGGGCTTGCCCGCACCACCAATGTGGAGGAGCTTATTAATTCCGTGGAGTCGTTCATCGAGGAGCGCATGGAAGAGGTTGATGAGAACTCACTTTCAGATGAGGAACGCTCCGCGCTGGTCTTCACGCTTGATGATTTCCTTGAGAATATCTCGCTTCTGAGCAACGTCGATGTGAATGATGATGAGGATACCAACAACAAGGTGTCCCTTATGACGGTTCACTCCGCCAAGGGACTGGAGTATCCGTACGTATTCGTTGCCGGCATGGAGGAGAACCTTTTCCCGTCATCGTCCATGACGGCGTCACTTCAGGATATCGAGGAGGAGAGGCGCCTTTTCTATGTGGCCGTGACAAGGGCGAAAAGGGCCGTGACCCTGTCCTATTCCGGTACCCGTATGCGTAACGGGCAGCATGAGAGTAACGCTCCGTCGCGTTTCCTGCATGAGATCGATTCCGTATATTTGGACAATCCTGTCGAGGAAGAGGAATTCAGCCCTGTCCGGCATTTCGGCGGGTCATCTGACTCCAGATACGGGACAGGCGCTCCCAAGGGCAGCAGTTATGGCCAGTCCGGTAAGGTCACATTCTTTAAGAAACAACCTGCTCCGGGTGCGCGGCCTTCCGCTGAGCCGCGTATGGCATCCCGTCCGGCCGCCCCGAAGCCTGCTGTGATAGATCCGAATTTCGTAGGTGTACCCGCCTCCCAGTTGTATGTTGGGGAGAGGGTGGAGCACAACCGTTTCGGTGCCGGTACGATAAAGGCCCTGAGCGGGAAGGATCCCGACATCAAGGCAACGATCGTATTTGATTCTTTCGGCGAGAAGCTCCTGCTTTTGAAATATGCCAAGCTTCGCCCGCTCAAATAACTGATTTGTAAATAGAGATTTACAATTTTTGAATGGGGCTCTGACCGGGCCTGATCCGGCATCCCGTCCCGTTCCCGTCCCTTTCCCGTCATGCCGGACCTGATCCGGCATCTCATCCCCTCCCGTCATGCCGGGCCTGATCCGGCATCTCATCCCCTTCCGTCATGCCGGACTTGATCCGGCATCCCGTGCTCTTTCACCAAAGTGAAGTGCCTCCCATCCAAGCATACGATGCCCCCTCTCGGGGAAATGCTTGTCCGGAAGGCACTTCACTATAGCATCCTCAAGAAAAGTCTCACAACCTTTCGTACATCGTGTTGATGTGTCTCGTGGAATTATAGAAAATTGTGAGTTATGGAGTATAATTCCTGAGCTGAAGCGATAGTGGCTATGATGCACGTGCTGATGACCAGGATAGCAACCGTTTGCCAAGGTAGGGCGCCAATACACAATGGGATGAGAAAGAGAAGCAATCCGGAAATCTTGTTCATGATTGTATGCTCTGATACCAGGTTGTGACTGGAGAAGAATCCGACCGCAATGTTCAAAATCCTCAAGACAGCGATACAAATCACCCAGAGAACAATCCATAAAGGGAAATTGAAGTTGCTGAATACCTTTATAAGGACCACTCCGAAAAACAAAATATCCGCAACGGTATCCAGCCGCTTCCCAAAGTCGGAGGTTTCACCAAGTCTCCTTGCCGTCCATCCGTCCAAAATATCGCTCAGGCCTCCCGTTACATATATGATGTAGAACCATTTCGAAAACGCTGGGACAAACAGCAGAATAAGGCCACAAAGGATTCTGAGGCCGGTGATCAAATTCGCCATATGCAACTTGCCTTTCCCACCTTCAGGCTTCCGGCTACATCCACTGGTCAAGCCAGTCGAAGAACTCGGTGTGCCAGAAGAGGGCGTTCTGTGGCTGCAGGATCCAATGGCACTCTTCAGGGAAGATGATGAGTTTTGATGGGACGCCCATCATCTGTGCGGCATTGAAT
>JAZRXV010000043.1:0-3209 GCA_045600405.1 Candidatus Cryptobacteroides sp. | reverse complement strand
ACATATATTGTGGTGACGCACCGTGACAGCGTCCTCAGAGTCGAGGATCTCGTCAGGATACCTGTTGAACACAACATCCTCAGGGAATCCGGATATCGAACGGCAGCAATTATTGGCATATTCCGGTGTGATCCGCTCCTGGCGGTCCCTCCACACCTCCGCCTTCGCCGTGACACTCACTCCTTCTTTCGAACTTCCGGCGATACGGATCACAGGCTGCTCACTGTCGATCCAGAACGAAAGGTCAGTCCCGGCACCATGCAATCTTATACAACCATCGGCGAGGTCCAGGATCTGGCTGAAATCCCCCTCGGAGACGATCGAAGGAGTGAAACTCACCCTGATTCGGCCAAGCTTGTACAGCTCCCCGGTCTCACTCCAGCTGTCGGTCCTGGACATGTAGAAAACCAGGTCACCATTCGATTCGACCCATACGTTCGCTCCGACTTCACCGTTGCCGATAGGCATGTTGCCGGATGCATCCCCGGACGGGCTGTCCCATACCAGGTCATACTTGCTGACTTCGCTGCCGCAAGAGTAAAGGAAAAGAAGAAGCAATGATACCACCGACAGGCGGATGATGTTCTGAAAATGATCGATGTTCATAGAGATTAATTTTACGGCCGGCGTGTTTCCAGCAAATAATATTTATTCGGCTACCGCTACACCAACGAAGGAATCAGCACAGCCGTAATACAGATACCATTTGTGATCGTAACGCACCAGACCTTCCACGAACACTGTGCCGTCCACATACTGTCCGCTCTTCTCGAAAGGCAGCTCGGGCACGAAGAAAGGCTCGTCAGTCCTGGCAAGGACCTTGGTCGGATCTTTGGCATCAAAAAGCACCTGCCCGGCGCAATACGCACCGGTCTGCTCGCTCTTACCATTGTAGATCAGCACGATGCCATCCTTTGTATGTACAGCGGGAGGTCCGCACTCGGTAAGGGAACTGTCAAACATCCCCTCACGCGGCTTGATGATCTCAAGGAGTTCACCATCTTCTCCCAGGACCGGGGTCCAATGTACAAGGTCTGTCGATGTAGCAAGATTGACGAAGCTCTCACCCCAGTACATCAGGTATTTCCCGTCAAACTTCTCAATGACGATTTCATCATCCTTGTTCACCGTCGTGACTATCGAACCGCTCTTGCTCCAATCGGCCATGTAGCGGCCATCATAGGCATCGGCAAACACGCAACCATGCTTTTCCCAGTTCCTGAGGTCACGTGAAGTGGCTACGCAAAGCCTTGCCACCGACCTGTTCCACGAGGTGTACATCATTACATACAGCCCGTCTTCAGTGCGGGCGACACGCGGATCCTCGCAGCCTCCGGGCCAGTCCAGGTCCTTCGCAGCGTCGTCCTTGGGGAACAGCACCGGCTCCGGCGCTATTTTCATGGTAATACCGTCCGTGGTTTCAGCATACCCGACACGCGATGTCCTTGTGCCTATGCCTGTCGCACTGTTGTCTTCGCTGCGGAACAGGACACAGATCTTCCCGTCCTTAACGACCGCAGCCGGATTGAAGGTATCACTCTCCTGCCAGCGGACTTCTTCTCCGCGCATAGGGCAGAAGAATACCTTGGTGGTATCAGGAGAAATCACAGCATCTGAAACCGGCCTTGTGAAAGGCCCTATCGTCCAGTCGGACGGCGTCTGACAGCATGATGAAAGGATCATGATGACAGGTAAAAGAAAACGTATATCAGTCTGCCAGCACCTCATAAGTCTGTCCTTCTTTTGTCTTGAATGAAATAGTCTGTCCTTTCTGTCTTTTCCTGACCTTGCCATCGACCACGACTTTTACAGGCTTGTCCGGCCACGGATTCTCGACGACACATTTCCGGCCCTTTTCGCTGAGCAGGCTGACCTTCTGAATCTCTCCGTCGCTGATTGAAGAAGACACCAGGAAAGCACCGTATGCGCGGAGATTGAAGAAAGACCCGTTCTGGCTTCTGTCCCAGTTCGGGAATATCCGTATGATTCCCTCATAACTCTGCATCATCATCTCATTTATTGTGGAAGGCACAGCGGACAGTGTCTCAATACCCCCCCCCGTAGCATGTATATAGCAGTTAGGATACGACCCCATGGCAATACGTTCTTTCAGGTGCTGGAGGATCTCCGCAGCAGGATACCCGACGCGGGCCGCACCAGGATAGACGGTTTCCACTCCGTTACCCATGGAATTGCCCCAGTCTCTGCCTTCCGCCGATTTCCATTCAGCGATATCCTCACGCATCGCCTCCGCATATTCCGGGGTAGTACATGGTCCTATTAGTCCTGTCGGCAGCAATGTGCCGTGCATAAGGATACGGTCTGCACCGGCAGGTTCCACGCCATCCCTTTCGCAATAATCCAGGCTCAGCCTCCCTTCCCCGTTCATCCTTGCCGGGAATTCGCTCAAATGATTCAGGATATGGTTCCATCCGGACCGCTTCTTACGGTCAACCTTCAGGAATCTGCTGAGTGCATCGGCAGCAAGGAAGGTCATGCGGACCATGCCAAGCGAAGTGACGCAGTTGAAATCACCCTCGTAGTTCCACCACGGCGCAGTCTCATGGAACACGTCACCTATGACCACATAGCGGCCGTCCTGCCATGTCAGGTAATCCTCCCAGAACTCGGCACACGCCACGATGAACGGGTATATCTTCCGGGCATAGTCTTCGTCATATGTGCTGTAGAAGCGCATCATCATATTGGCCGCCGCAAAGGATGCATTCGTCTTCTGCTGCCAGAACATGGCACCGTCCTCTGTCGTTCTAGGACAATTGTTATACCAGGTTTTCCTCATCTCCTGGGAAACCGGCCATGCCGAACTGCAGAGCCCGTTCGGCCCCAGGCCCACAGGATACAGGACGCCCCCGCACTTGCACAGGTTCGAGGCATGCTTGCGTCCCTTGTCCATATAGTCGAGGATCGGCTGGTCGTAATTCTCCGTCAGGCTGATGTGGTTGGATGAATAACTTGCCCAGTACGGCCCCTGGTAATTGTAATTGAGGTGATAATCCCCACCCCAGCACATTTTGTCATCAGTGACGAACGGGCCAAATATCCCCGGGGCATATTTTCCGGCGCGTGAGGAGCAGGCAAAGATATATTGGGACTGATAGTAGTATTGCTCAAGCAACGGATCCTCCATGCTGATCCCGGACAGGGCCCAGAACTCCTCCCACCATCCAAGATGGGCTTTCCTGATTTCC
>JAZRXV010000042.1:0-6587 GCA_045600405.1 Candidatus Cryptobacteroides sp. | reverse complement strand
GTCCAAGGCTACGCTTACAATGCAGTCATCCCTGTCATATCCTCCGGTGTTGACACTGATTTCGTACTTTGGTGAGCATGCCGCCAATATGATGGCCGACAGCATCGGAATGAGCAATCGCTTCATTTTTCTATGATGTTGATCTTTTACACTATAAAGGTACGCAAAACATTTGACATTCCATTTTCTTTCTGTTTTGGCAATACTGTTGCAGATTAATTTCAAATACCGGAATATTTGAAGTTTTATTCCGTATCATGTAACATAAAAATTAAACGTTACGCCAATTGTGTGCACCCTTAATCATTTAATTTTATTCAAATTTTTGTTTTGGCTGTATCCGAAAATTGTCTATTTGATTTATGATTATGAATTAGTAGATAAAACAAAGATGTATCTATATGTAACAATATTGTTAAGATATGTCTTGACGATAATTGACAACATGTGTAAATAAGATTAATATTGATTTGATTAAGTTTTAATATTGATTTTAATCTGAAAATAATCGTGTTTCGTTTTATCGATAAGGATAGTTTTTCCTGTATTTTAATTGCCATGATTATTTGTTCTTTTCCACATCATTTTCTATTTTTGGACTATGTATGAAAATGTGATTTCGGAGCAGCGCTCGTTCTTCAGGAGCGGTGTCACCCTGGATGTCAGATGGCGTATCAGACAGTTGAAAAAACTGAAGGAAGCAGTCATTTCCAACGAGTCGGTCCTGGAGGCCGCGCTGGCTGAAGACCTGGGCCGTAGCATGGTTGAGGCCTACCTGTGTGATATCGGCCCTCTGATAACGGAAATCAACGAGATGATCCGTTCGCTGAGACGTTGGGCGAGGCCTGAAACACATTTCAGCGGTTTGATGTGCTTCCCCAGCATAGTTACAAAGGTTTACAAGATGCCATATGGAGTGACGCTTGTGATAAGCCCTTTCAATTTCCCTATTCTGCTCACATTGGGTGTCGTGGCTTCAAGTATCAGTGCAGGGAATACCGTTGTCATCAAGTCAAGTGCCAAATCGAAAGCATGCACGGCGGCTTTGAAAGAACTTGTTTCCCGAACTTTCCCTCCTGAATTCGTGACCTTGATAGATGGTGGACATGATGTGGCTGATATGCTTCTTGCACAACGCTTTGACAAGATATTCTATACTGGCTCTCCTGCAGTCGGAAAGCATGTCCTCGAGATGGCAGCCAGGAATCTGACACCTGTTGCCCTCGAACTCGGCGGAGAGACTGGCAACTGGTGTATTGTGCGCAAGGATGCCGACTTGAGGGACGCGGCACGCAAGATTGCTTTCTTCAAGTTGTGCAATGCGGGGCAGATCTGTATCAATATCAACCAAGTCGCGGTTGCTGAAGAGGTCGCCGATGATTTCCTGAACGAGCTCAAACTAGCCTTTGATGCCCAGATAGGAGACAGCCCTTTGACAAATGACGAATATCCGTGGTTGATCTCCGATGCGGCATTCGAACGCTGTTCTTCTCTGGCGGAGGAATATGGTCCGCGTATAATATATGGCGGCTCCGGAGACCGGTCATCCCGCCGTTTTTCACCGACGCTGATTTATCCCGTGGGTGCTGATGAAAAGATAGTCATGCAGGAGAATTTCTGCCCGTTGCTACCTGTTGTCCCATACGCAGACAAGGATGTAGAAGATTTGCTTATGATTATAGCAGAACGTGAGCATCCGCTGGCCATGTATCTGTTTACCAAGGATATGAAGTGGGCGAATAAAGTGATGCGGACAATGCAGTACGGGGGCGGATGCATCAATGAGGTCTGCATTCATCTGATGGTGAAGGGTGTGCCGTTCAACGGAGTCGGGCATTCCGGTATGGGGGCTTATCACGGGGTGTGGGGCTTCCGTGAATTCACCCATCCGTCAACCGTGCTGAAGGGCAGCCGCTTCTTCAATATGCCGCTGCGTGAGCATCCATATTCCGGGAAGGCTGAAAAAAATAAGATGAGGCTTCTCCGGCTTTTCGAGCGCTGACCTACTCTTTGATCCTTGAGTCGATGATGATGGTCACGGGGCCGTCATTGACCAGTTCGCATTTCATGTCAGCCCCGAACACCCCCTGCTTGACTTCCTTGCCTGTCGCTTCGGAAAGAAACCGGCAGAAACATTCGTACATGGGTATGGCGAGGTCGTGGCCTGCGGCGCGGATGTAACTCGGCCGGTTGCCTTTGCGGGTCGATGCTGTGAGCGTGAACTGGGATACGGCCAGTAGCTCACCTCCGGCATCCACGACGTTCCTGTTCATCACCCCGTCCGCGTCATTGAAAATACGCAGTCCCGCAGCCTTGCCGGCAAGCCATGCCGCATCGGATTCGCTGTCTCCGTTCTCCACGCCGACAAGGATGAAAAGTCCGGGTCCGATCCCGGAATGCAAATCCTGTCCTATCGTCACGGATGCCCTGCTGACTCTCTGAATGACCAGTCTCATGATATTATTGTCTTTTATTTCCGAAAGTTACCAATTATTTCGTAATTTTGAGATTGTCAGCAAACATCCGAAACATGAACAGATCAGGTCACTTGTTATTGGCGGTATTTCTCCTTATGACCGCATTGTGCTCCAGTTGCGCTGTGGTAAACTATGCCGGCAAGCCGAAGAAAGTCGGCATCACCACCGGATACGGCAAGGGTTCCATTTCGCTCGGGGATACATATGTCGAGTCCGTCCGCCGTGGAGGCAACATTCCTTTCGTACTGCCTCTTGCGCATAATCAGGAACAGGCAGATGCCGCAATAGCGGAGATGGATGCCCTTATCCTCACCGGCGGGGAGGATGTCGATCCGCGCAGGTATGGTGAGGAAAGCATAGGGGAATGCGTGAAGGTGAATTCCGAACGCGACACCAGCGACTTCTGCTATGCGCAGGCAGCACTGAAGAAGGGAATAAGGATACTGGCCATATGCCGGGGAGAGCAACTTCTCAACGTAGCCCTTGGCGGGAGCCTTTATCAGGACCTTCCATCGCAATATCAGGATGTGCAGCAGCACAGGCAGACAATCCCGGCTACGCAGGGCTCTCAGACCATATATATCGAGCCGGGCTCACGTCTGCGTCTTCTGGTCGGAGCGGATACCGTACAGGTGAATTCCTTCCATCATGAAGCCGTGAAGCGGATAGCCCCTTGCCTGAAAGTCACCGCACATGCCCCTGACGGGGTGATAGAGGCTTATGAAGGAGAGAACATAATCGGAGTACAGTTCCATCCTGAAGCATTTACAAAAGCAGGGCAGGATACATTCCTCGGGCTTTTCAAGTTCGATTGGTGATATTGTCGTAAATAATCAAATGATTTATATGAGAAAAACTACATTCATTCTTCTTGCGGCAGCCTTCATCTGCGGCAGCTGTGCCATGAATTCTTCGGAAAGCATTCCTCTTCCGGAGCATCCGCGTCCGGATTTCGAGCGTGCTGATTGGCTCAATCTCAACGGTCTCTGGGACTTTACCTTCGATGAGGCAGCGGCGAATGCTGCAATTTCAGGGGGTAATGTTTCCTTTGACCGGAAAATCACGGTCCCATTCCCTTGGGGATCGAAACTTTCCGGTGTCGAGGACAAGGGCGATGTCGCATGGTATGCAAAGGACATCAAGGTGCCTTCTTCTTGGAAAGGAAAGCGCGTCTATCTTGTTGTGGGCGCTTCCGACTGGGAAACTTCAGCATGGCTTGACGGTCAGGAACTCGGTTCGCATCAGGGCGGTTATGTCCCGTTCGAGTTCGAGATCACCGGCCTTGTGAAAGGTGGAGGTTCCCATAGTCTTGTCATCAAGGCGGATGATACTTCCAGTGATGCGCATCTGTATGGCAAGCAGGGTTATGGCAATGCCAGGGGAATATGGCAGACGGTATATCTTGAGGCCAGGGGAGAGAACCATATCAAGAGCATCCATTTCACTCCTGATATAGATGCTTCTGCCGTCAAGGTAGATGTCGCCCTCGCTTCCGCAGCTGCTGCGGGCGAGACTTTCCGTCTGACTTTCAAGAACGGAGAATGCCCTGTTTTCGAAGGGGCGTTCGAGGGGGACAAGGGCAGTTATGTCATTCCTGTCCGGAACCAGCATTTATGGGACATCGATGACCCTTATCTGTATGAAGTCAGTGCGGAGGTGATAAAGGACGGCTCAGTGGAGGATTGCGTGGGCAGTTATTTCGGCCAGAGGAAGATAGGTGTCGTGAAATTCCCTGGGGCGGACTTCAACTATGTCGCGCTCAACGGCAGGCCGTTGTATCTCCAGCTATGCCTGGACCAGAGCTACCATCCGGATGGATTCTACACCTTCCCGAGCGACGAGTTCATGAAGAAGGAGATAGAACTCTCCAAGAGCCTCGGCCTCAACGGAAACCGTATCCATATCAAAGTGGAGATTCCGCGCAAGCTCTATTGGGCGGACAAGCTCGGACTTCTGATCATGGCAGATACTCCTAACTTCTGGGGGGAGCCTGTCCCTGAAGCGAAGGAAGATTGGGAGAACTGCCTGCGGGCCCAGGTCGAGAGAGATTACAACCATCCTTGTATCTTCTCATGGGTCAATTTCAACGAGACCTGGGGCCTGTTTTCCAGGACTGACGATGGGGCGGGACGCTATCTTCCTGAGACCCAGGAATGGGTGCGCAGCATGTATCACCTGACCAAGAGCCTTGACCCTACCCGCCTTGTGGAAGACCAGTCCGCATGCAACCATGACCATGTGGAGTCTGACATCAATTCATGGCATGCCTACAACAGGGGGTTCGTCTGGGAGGAGACCTGCGAATTATATGACAAGGAGACTTATCCCGGAAGTACGTTCAACTACATCGGCGGCAATGTGCAGAGCGATGCGCCTATGATCAACAGCGAGTGCGGAAATGTCTGGGGGTATGACCACAGTTCCGGTGACTGTGATTTCACTTGGGATTATCATATCATGATGGATGCATTCCACCGTCATCCGAAGATTGCAGGATGGCTGTACACCGAGCATCATGACGTGATCAACGAGTGGAACGGATATGTGCAGTTCGACCGTACTCCAAAGTTTGACGGTCTTGGTGATATCGTCGAAGGCATGAAGATATCGGACTTCCACAGTCCTTATTATATCGAGTGTACCAACTATCTCTTCACCCGTACGGCTGGTGGCAAGGTCAGCGCTCCTCTCTATGCATCATTCATGACAGACAAGGATCCCGGTGCCCTTACCCTTTACTCTGATCTCATAGGCTGGGATGCTCTTGGGGAGAAGCACGAATATTGGAATGCCAGCATGCCGGTCAAGTTCGAGCCGTACCTGAATGCAGTCATTTCAGATGGCTCCATAGATATCCCTGCTGAGGATGGCCTCTATATCTATCGTATGGTTCTGAAGAATAAGGACGGTAAGGTGCTCCACCGCAACTTCACTACTTTCCGTGTGGATGGCGTGAAGCGTCCGGTGGCCGCGAAAACCACATTAGTCACTTTCCCTGTCGATTCATATTCGGCCAGGAACTGGACTGTCAAGGACTCTCTCATTATGGGTGGTCTGAAGGCCAATGGCTTTGGAAATGGATGGTTCGAGTACAAAGTCGCTGTCCCTTCCGTAGCCGATGCCGCATCGGTCTCTCTTGTTTTCGAGGCTTCTTCAAAGCAGATATTCGGAAAGGATATCGAAGGTCAGGAGATTGATGGCGACTTCATGCTGGGCGCAGGTACATTCGACCACTGCAAGTCGCCTAATTCATATGCGATGACCGATGACGACCTCTGGGCTTCCAGGCTCGTGGTCAGTATCGACGGCAAAGAGATTGGAACCGCAGAACTTTCTGATGACCCTGCCGACCATCGCGGTATCCTGTCATGGGGTTCCCAGGTCAATGAACGTCTTATGAGCGAGCCGGGTTCTTACGGTCAGCTCATCAAATTCGATGTCCCGGTCGAGCTCCTTTCAGGCAAAGAATCAGTCACCATCAGATTCACGGTCCCTGAAGATGTCAACTCCGGTGTCGGCGGTCTCGCCCTCTACGGCAAGGATTTCGGCCGCTATCCGCTTGATCCAACCCTGATTATCGTGAAGAAATAACTGCGTGTCCCGGGCCCGATCCGTCATCCCACTCACTTCCGTCATGCCGGACCTGATCCGGCATCTCAGGCTTTTTCACCAAAGCGAAGTGCCTTCCATTCAAGCAGTCGATGCCCCTCTCGGGGAAATGCTTGTCCGGAAGGCACTTCGCGCTTTGGCGGTTGCGTTTCTGCAACTTGTTGATTGCACTTCTAAAATCGGCATCCACAAACACCCCCTCCTTTGTGAACGGGAGCATCAAATTGAACCTCCCATCCACAAAAGGCCGCTAATATGTGGATGGCAAACGCCCCGTCTATCAAGACACCAGAGGAGGTGGGTGGCCTCAACTGGGGACCGCTGCCGGCTTATTTTCCGTATTTCTCCAGCAACGCCTGATATTCTTCTTCGGTGACAGGGATGACACATCCGTGACGGCCGTCAGCAGGGGAGGCGATATCGACGGATGTCCACTTCCCGGACCCGAAGGATCCGGTCTCGTAACACGCGTACCTGTTGCTGTGCTCGAGATATCTTTCC
>JAZRXV010000041.1:0-3390 GCA_045600405.1 Candidatus Cryptobacteroides sp. | reverse complement strand
CCAGACGACGGTATGAAACGTGCCGGAGTCGAGCCCTTCCACGCGGAGACATAGAACTTGTTGTCTATCTGCGATGCGAATGTGGCGAGGGCTGTGGAGTTGCCGGTGGTATTTATCTGGGTGCCCTTGGTCTCGGGTGCTACCTGGGCTGCAATCTCCTGCCCCGCAATCCCGTCGCTCACCTCAAGCCACGCAGGAATCTCCACGCTGCCGTCCTCCGAACGGAAGGCCGAAGCCTTGGTCATCTCGGTGTTTGTCACGCCGTCGATGAAAGGATTGAATGAAATGGCTTCGATCCTTGAATCAAGTTCCAGAGTATCCTGGCAGCCGCAAACAATAAGCGCCGCAGCGGCGAGGAGAGATATGTATGTAGTCCTTTTCATCTAGAAAGTCAATAAATCGGGTAAAACTGTTTAACTCCCCTGGCCATATCTGTCTTCAAACATACCAAAGCCGCAAAAACGATATGATAGGCATAAACAAGAAAACAGAATGTACCCAAGTACGCTGGTCAAGGTGATTCTCGTGAGCTCGCATCCGGCTATTTCAGCAGATAGCGGCGTGAAGTGGCCGGACTCAGTTCACGAACGTGAGAATTATGTCGTCAACGCAGGTCTTAGGATAACCACTTGCTCTGTTGGTGAAGACAATGGAAATTGTCTCCTCCGTCCCTGAGAGCGTGAATTCGAAGGAATTATTCGCACTGCTGTCAAAAGACTGGGTCTGACCGTTGATCGTACAGGTAGAAGTGCAAGAAGAGGTTGCACCCACTGACTTGTATGATGAGAACGTCAGTCTGACTGTATGAGCCCCCCAGGTCTTAATATTGCTGACAGTGAATGTGTATGTTTCGTTAGTGGCATCATACGGCCAGAAACAGAGATAAGCTCCGTTTACGTTAGGGGTCGGGGTCGAAGAAGGAGAATCAGTATGAATGCCGAATTTTTCTTTAGCAATACCCTCAGGAGAGGTGGTCGCAGTATAATTAGGTATAGTAAAATACCTGAATGTGTAGGCACCCCTCGGGTTCGAATCATAAGATGAAATTGCGTATATACTGTTATCACCAATATTGAAATTGTCTCTGTACAGTACGGTCCCCGGACCGGGACGTTCCCCATTTTCAATTTCCAGCACCGGACGGACAGGGAACATGAAATTTCTTGAGAAAGTTCCGAGTGGATACATTTCAGTCCCGCCTGCAGTGTTTCGTCCCCAGCTTGCTACAGCGAACAAGATGTCATTGGATGTGTACTCAAAAGATTTAATGTTACTAATGCCTTTAGAGGTGTAACCTGGAGCGGAGGTCCAGGAATAGAACCCTGAACGGAATTCTGATGAGTAAAACCGTGAGGATGATGAGTCGAAAGAAACATATCCGTTTGCGGGGAAGAACATATGGTCATTGTCATCATTGATTATGGCTCCCTCGATAGGGTCTTTGCCGCTGCTCCAGGAACCGATGATGCTGCCGTGATCTCCTCCCTTGTCCACTATGACGTCAGTGAAAGTGTTGAACGCGTTAGGATTGGCTACCAGATATCCGTACGGACTCGGGTCATAGATAGTCTTGACCAGAGGAGCTCCGTATGCCATCAGTGAACAATGGTTGTTGCAGAGAGACCAAAGATTATTGAACCAGCCGTCAGTGCCCTTGGCGTAGGTATTGACCGTCTCAGGATTCCGTATCATTGATGCAACATTTGAAATTCCGTATGCAGAAGATCCATCCCCCGTGGAAAGAACGGCAAAAGGACGGGAAGTGAGGACGGTCCCATCAGAATGATAAGTGTTCTTTGTTTTTGTAGAGGTTCCCGTATCTACGTTTCCACCTTGAATCTGACTGACGAAAGGATCCTTACGTCCATATTGGAAGAGGCTGGAATTTCCTACTACTCCATTATCAACTTCTTCAGTCTGTAAAATCCGTATATCTTTAGTCTTGCCGCTCTCGTCCTGAACCAGTCTGATCCTGAAGTTGTTGAATGGAGGATCAACGTGGACTGTTCCAAGGGAATTTACCCTTCCGCACCAGCCTATGTTGCGGCTCATAAAACTGAACTGGCCGAATCTGGTATCCACGGTACCAACGTTGTCAGCACTGAGGTCTGAATCAGACACCCAGATGTGCCAGCTCCAGAGAGCTTCTCCTTCATCATAACTGTTGTTGGAGTTCATATCATCATATAGCACGATTACGGCGTTGCCTTCAGCCAGTTCATCACGTGAAGGGGTCTTGAATCTGATGTATGCTGAGTTGCCGCTACCAATGAGTTCAACGTCATTGACCAGGTTCAGTTCTTCGTACATGAAGTCTGACCAGAGCATTGCCGCCTTAGGTGCGGAGGCCGCCACATCGGCAAGGACATATTTTGAGCTTATTGGGTTGCCCTTGGCGTTGACGAAGGTGCTAAGGACGTGGTCTCCGCTAGTTTCAGTTTGGAAATTGCCGTTACCATAAACGCAAGGGAACTTGTAATATCCGGCGTGTTTCACAATATAGCAGTTGGCGGTATGCTGTTCAGCTCCTTCTGCTCCTTCTCCTCCAACAGGCAGTTTTGACAAATCAACTGGTGCCGCTGCCGACCCTCTCATTTCAGGCTCTCCTGCGCGGCCTTTCCAGAAATACATATCTGAAGGCGTTACTCGCGGTTTGGATGTGAGATAGATTGTGCGGGAATCTCCTCCGGATGCAAGTCCTTCATTGCCTGTCGGCTCCAATCCGGATATTCCGGTAGTGGCTGAATTGTACGCTATCCAGGTTGCGCCGTCATCTGTCGAGTAGAATGCGGAATATCCCACCGGAACGGTGCCTCCCTCTTTTGAGCTTTCTATCAATTTGAAACTTTCGCGTCCGGTTCTCACCGTATTGCGGAACATAAGAGATATTATTTCGCCGCCGCTCATATTCTCAAAAGTGAAGGTATAATCGGAGGTGTCAATACTCTTTCCTATTATGTATGTGTAGGTCTTGCCGGCCTCCCATTCGATGGGATCGAGGGTGGCGGTGAGCGGGTGGAGAATGCCGTCGATCTCAGCGACGACGGTGACGGTCACGGGAGCGCTTGCAGTGATGGTCTGCGGGATGAGCAGGAAAGGCTCGCCGATGATGTCGTCTTCCACTGTCAGGTACTGGCTGCCCTCCTGGCAGACCTCCTGCATTGTCGTACTCTTGTCGGACCACGAGATGGTGGAATTTGTGCCGTCTGCGGTCATAGTGGCCTTGCCGCTCTTGTAAACACCGTCGATGTAGATGGCCTTGAAGCTCGCAGTCCCGCTGAATTCTCCCTTCTTGAACTTCACGGCTGTCAGCGGATGGTGGAACTGAAGGGTTGCGGTGCAGGTCTTGTCCGTGGTGTTCGGACTGCCTGTGCCGTAGTAATATCCCAG
>JAZRXV010000040.1:0-20716 GCA_045600405.1 Candidatus Cryptobacteroides sp. | reverse complement strand
CTATGTAGTTCGGCAGTGAACCGTTGTCGAATCCGGCATCGAGATAATGCATGACGGCTTCGTCGAAGAGTGTCTCATCGTCAAGGAACACGGCCATTGCAATCATTCCCTTGATGACTGCGAGGCCCCAGTTGCCGTTGGTATATGCGGGGGTGTTGTAGAATTTCGTGAATACAGGGATGAACGCTTCGCGGAACATCGTTGAAGCAGCCTCGGTGTCATGGCTGTTCCATCCGCCGGGGAACGTGTCTTCAGAGTATGTCCATCGCATCAACTCGGCTGCATTCACGATGATGAAACCCTGGAGGCCTGCGCATAGAGGGTCGTCTCTTGGCGTTATCTTCCTGAGGACTTCAGAATAGGCCCTGATGATTTCCATCGCCTTGCGGGCATGGCTTTCCTCTCCGGTCACGATCCACATCAGCGAATTGTAATATGCGGCGTTGAAGTCTTCCTCGCACGGCTTTTTGGTGAACCCGTATTTGTCTGCACGGCTGATGATGGGGAATGGGCCCTGGATCTGGTAGTCGGATGAAGACTTCGGGTCCTCTGAAAGCAGCAGGAATGAACCTGTTGCCGGCTCTGCGCCATCCCTTACGAAGGTGGCGATCCTTTCGATGTCCGATGCGGAATGCAGGATGCCGGGGTGAACGAATTCACGCGCCACGGCGCTCATGCATGCCAACAGAAGAACTGCTGCTATGGTTGAGGTTTTTTTCATATTCTGCTATTTTGCAGGTACAATTTTAACGTCAAAGCCTCCTGAAGGCAGAAGGTTGAAGTCGAGGTGGGTGGATGCGGTGACGGTCTTTGTGGTGATGGATATGCTCCCGTCCTCGTTGTCGGTATATATCGATGCCGTATGTTTGCCCTTGCCAAGGAATCCGAGGTCGACGCCTATGTTCCTTGCGTTGGTGTTGGTGATGCCGCCGATGTACCAGGTGTTGCCTTTGCGACGTGCCACCACGGCTGACTCTCCGATCTCTCCGCTGAAGAATTCGGTCTGGTCCCAGGTGGTGGGAAGGTCCTTCCAGAATTCAAGTTCGGGTCTGCAGTGCTCTTCGGCGATTCTTTCGTTCCAGAACAGGAACTGGGCGGGACTGTAATATATTACCGCAAGCGCAAGCCTGTGGGCAAAAGTGGTCTGGAGCGACTTGCGCCCGAATCCCGGGGTGAAGTCGCCGGGTCCGCTGGTGAACCTTGTATAGGGCAGCATGCAGGAATGATCTGCATTGGGCTCCTGCTCCGTGCCATGGATGCCTTCCTGGGTGACGAGATTAGGATAGGTACGGCTCAAGCCGTCCGGCCTGTATGCGTCGTGGATGTCAACCATGAGGTGGTACTTGGCTGCCTTGGCTACAAATTCCTCGGTCCATTCCTGCCACTCCTGATTGCCTACATGAACGAATCCGGGCTTGATGCCCTTTACGCCCCACTTCTCATACAGCGGCAGAAATTCATCGGCGTAACGCTCACATGCTTCCCGGTTGACGTAGAGGAATATGCCTACGCCATGTTCCTTGCCGTATTCTATGATTGCAGGGAGGTCGAGGCCGGGATGCCCTGGTCTGACAATCCCGGTGGAAGGGTCGGTTACATGCACGCGGCGGGGGTCCGACGCCTGGGATTCGGTCTTGCCGTACCATCCCCAGTCGAATATCATGTAGTCTATCCCCATCGACTCGCAGAAGTCTATCATCTTGTATGACTCAGGGGTGGAGATGGTGGTCTCACGCATGGCGGTGCCCGGCTTGATCCAGCTTGTGTCATCAAGTGCACATTTGCGGCTGAGGTTGTACAGCAGATAGTTGTTTATCATGAGGTCGCCGGGTTTGTCTGACATTGATATGACTCTCCAGCATGTGGTTATTCCGCCGTGGCCCTTGGCTTCTCCTCTAAGCTGGATTCTAAGGACGTTTGCATTATTGTACGGAGCCTCCACGTATGCGCGTGGATAGTGGAAACAGCTGGCCTCCATTATGGCACCATACACTCCTGATTGGGTCATGCACGTGAGCGGCAGTTCACATCCGGGCCTGATTTCTGACGGGTACAGTTTGTAATACTTGCCCTCATGTCCGTGTGATTCCCATACGGAAGAGAATTTCGGGAATGAGAATTCCGTGTTCTCAGCGGTGAGGACCACATTCTCCAGCCCTTTTTGTGCGGGCAGTTCATATCTGAACGCAATACCTTCGTTGAAGGCCCTGAACACAATGTCGAGAGTTCGTCCGGGATAGAGCGTCTCCTTCAGGGTGACTCTCATTTCATTGTAGTTGTCGGGGTATGTCTCCTGCTCGCCGTATACGGGTTTCCATGTGTTCCGGTTCTCGCGGTAAGAGCAATTGTCGACCTTGAAATAGTGCTTGATTTCAGCGGCCCCTACTATGTCAAATCCCATGTGGGAGGGCTGTAGGAACTGCTTGCCATCGTAGAGCACTTCATAGAAAGGTGAATCGGCGGGGTACTCATGCCCTGTGGCCGGGTCTTCGGTGCGCAGGCTGAATTTAACCGTTATCCTGCCATCAGGAGACTGAAGGTCCTGGGCTGTGGCGTAAAGACCACTGCAAATCAGAAGTATTGCTGTCGCAATCAAATGCATGGAGGATTTCATTGTCGTATTGTGTATAAACGCAAAGGGGTCAGTTTCGAGAGGAATTTCCATCAATAGCACGTCCTATCGAGGACTCTTACGGTGCAGTTATCAGGAGCATCAACCTGCACTTTCCCGTCTTCTGTGACCTGGATGGTTATTCTGCCTTCCTTGACGGGGAAGTACCCTTTCATGTATTTCAGGTTGAACAGTTTGGGTGAGATGGCGTATTCGCCTGGATGTTCCATGTCCTGACGGAAGCCGAACAGACCGTAGACTACTGCACAGATAGGTGCTACTCCGTTTGCTCCATGACAAAGGCTCAGACCGAACGGACGTCCATAGAATTCAAGTTGCTTTGCCTCAGATTCGTTGACCATGAAGTTTTCCGGGAAACGTGTATGGTCTTTTTCCAGCCATACACCGAAAATCTTTTTCATGATGTCCATGAATTCCGACATGTAGCCGGCTTTGGCAAAGGCAATGGCCTCATATCCCTTCTCAAAGCTTACGTTTCCGAAATAGTTTGGTATGGAAGGATAGACTTCCTCGAACAGATGCCTGTATTCGGTTTCCGGATAGAGACCGGTCAGAACCGCCCAGTACTGTGTGTGGTGGGAGATGCGCTCGTCACGGGATCCGTCAAGGCGAAGGCCGTTGATGAATACCCGCCTCTCTGCGTCCCAGAAACAATCCTTGATGCTCTTTTCCAGAATATCCGCCCTGGCAGTATACATTTCTGCCAGCTCCGGCATTTTCCACAACCTGGCGAATCTGGCTGCTATGCGGAAGTTCTCCATAAGAAGCATCTGTGCGTATGCCGCCGTTCCGCTGCGCTCGGGACCATTCTGAAGATTCCATCCCGGAATGAAACCCCAGCTGCCTCCGCTCGATGTGATGAACCCATTTTCATCCTGAAGGCTCATGTACACACTCATCTGATCGATAATGCGCTTTTGGAACATGAGGGAGGTTTTCAAATCTCCGTATCGCAGATACTCCTGCTGCAGACCAATCAGGGCATGGAGAGGATAATCGTAGACTCCGATATCTTCTTTCTTTGGATGGTCAGGCAGAAGAGCTATGGAGATGCCGTTTCTGCTCAACTGCCGGTCTCCAAAAGCGAAGTCAGCCCCAATGCTGCTCAGTATAGCATCCAATGCCCAGGGAAGGAAGTCACGCTTCACTCCGTCTAGATAGAAGTTGTGCATGCACGTATGCAAGGTTGCTTTGGCGGCATTGAATATGTCATTAAGATCCTCGTCATCACATTCAAAGTCCATTTCCGGATTGACCGGCCACATCTCGGCGTCAAAGTGGAGCTTGCTGACGGTGCATTCACCTTCCACAGCAGTTATGTTAAGATAGCGCAGAGCGCGTTCTTCCAGCGTGATATCCTGGTCTCCCTCTATCGAAAGCGTATCGAGTGCATATTGCTCGAAGTCACGGATGACGGTGTTCCTGGTTTCCTCGGCTGTCTCGCCTACGGAAAAGGCCAGTCTGGCATTTCCTTTGACATGCATGCTGACATAGCCCAGTTCCAGATATTTGAAGTCGATCAGCCGTTGTTCGCCGTCCTTCAATTTGATTTTTCCTTCATAGGGAATTGTCACAAGCACCTCCTGCGCCTCATCAGGGAATGATTCCGGACGGCAATACCGGCTGTCGCTTTCCACCGGGGACCAATTATCGCCATCGGTGCTTGCTGTCCAGCATTTTTCATCTTCCAGCCCGACGCCCATGACGATCAACGCAGGGACCCGGGATTGCGACGTTACCAGAATCTGCAGTTTATGTTTCCCTGCTGGGATTTCGAACTGATTTCCCTTGCAAACCTGCACTTCCCCGTCCAGCGTGAGCTGAACTTCCCCTGTTGACCGCCACTCCAGCATGTCGGCATTGCCCAGATCCGTATTGGCTTGGAAGAGAGTGCTTTCGCTTCTTTTGTAATAGCTGTTCGGGTAGCCTACGTTCACGCAACGCCCTTTTGAACGTGAAAGGTTGTCAGCCTGCAGCCATGCTGCCAGCTGGCCAGGATGCCACATATACGCCCCCGGCCATTCGTCTCCTCTGTCCTTCTGCTGCACATGGCATTGATTATCAAACATAGGATCGAATGTATTATCTGTTTTCTGACAGGACAAAAGGCATGCTGCCAGCATGCAGCTAATAGCGATATTTTTCTGTTTCAGTAACATATACTGCAAAGAGACAGTAGTTAATAATGGAGCGGGTATTTTTGCTGTCCATCAGCCCTCTGGTGGCATCTGCAGTATTTCTGGCCGGATGCAGCCGCAGCATCAACAATCCGGCAGGACATTTTATGAAGTTCGCCAGCCACTCACTGATATTGAAAATATCTGACAGGCCAGCCGTCCTTGGTCCACTTGATCGGCTCTATCAGGGTATGACGACCCAGCTCGCGTTTGCCGTTGCGATAGCCGTGATATACTATCCACCAATCACCGAATTCGTCTTTGAAGATAGTTCCATGACCGATGGACCACCATGGTTCATCCGCAGAATAAGTATGGATGACAGGATTGTATGGCGACAATTCCCATGGACCCTCTATGGAGCGGCTTCGATGTACAACCGCCATATGGCTCGTAGGAGGCCCGAAAGTGCCGCCCTCGGCTGATACGAGATAATACCAGCCGCCACGGCTGAAAATCTTCGGGCTTTCGAGATGCACTCCCTGTGTCTCCCAATCCTCCGGAATAGGCCATTCGTCGTATGTTGGCTTGAGCTCTCCCTTGACAGTCAAGCCGTCAGACGACATCGGGACTGACATGCCCTTATTGGCATATAGCACGAGATTCCCTTTCCCGTCGTTTGCAAGACCCGGGTCTATGACATTTGAAAGTCCGAGATCTATAGGCTCGCTCCAAGGCCCCTCCATCTTATCGGCACAGACTACGTAGAAATGCATCCATGCCGGGAAATATATGTAGTATTTCCCATTGACCTTCTGAAGGTCAGGCGCCCAGACAGGCCCCATTTCCTTATTCAGGGCATCTGAGATATGTTCCCAGTTGACCATATCTGTTGAGTGCCATATATGAAGTCCCGGCACAGCAGTCTCCGATGTGAAGGTCATATAATAGTCGGATCCGTCAACGAGTATCGTCGGATCGGGATAATCTCCGTCAAACAGGACATAAGGCCATTCGGTATTGTCCCATAGAGCAGACCTCCTGTCTGTGCAGCTTACACCGAGCAGCGACAGGATTGACAGAAGAAGAAAACCTAATTTGTTAAGCATCAGCAGACTATCCTTTTTACAAATATAAAAAAAGATATTGAATCACAACATAGCAACCTGCAAGGCTCCTGCTTGGCAAAAGTTGGAAGAGGGGGGGGTGATCCGGATGTACGTCGTTCGTGCCGGGTGTCATCCAGGATAGAGGCCCGAACTCAAATTGTTCTGTGGCGCACTTCAATTGAAAAAATCAATATTTAATCTTGAAGTAATCCAAGGCGGCCTTGTATGCATCCTGAGCTGAAAGGCAGGTATCTATCAGATAACCATCTATGTTACCCCACTCCTTCAGGCCTCTGTAGTAGTAGAACTTCAGTTCTTCCGTAATGATGAAAGGGACGATGGAGTTTGCGAGACATTCCTTGAACATCAGGAGACGGCCGACCCTTCCGTTGCCGTCCTGGAACGGATGGATACGCTCGAATCTGCAGTGGAGATCAATTATATCCTCAAGTGTTTTGTTCTGCTTCGAATTGTACTCCTTCAACAATGCTGAGATACTCTCGTGCACCTTCTCGGGAGGGCAGGTTTCCATTCCGCCTACTTCGTTCGGCAATTTCTTGTATTCGCCAACATTGAACCACGATTTCCGACTGTCCGAAGTGCCGGATTTCAGCATGCGGTGAAGTTCTTTCACCATCGCCTCGGTCGGCTTCTCCATTGCCTTGTCGATGACATAGTCTATGCAGCGGAAATGGTTCGTAGTTTCCACAACGTCATCAATCTTGACAGCTTCATCCGTGATTCCTATCGTGTTTGTTTCGAAGATATATCTAGTCTGATCGTGTGTCAGCCTGCTGCCCTCAATGTGGTTGGAGTTATATGTGAGATCGATCTGAGTGCGATGATAGATACCACCATGTACCTGCCCTTCCTTTTCTTCACGAAGACGCTTTAACAGCGGAGACAGCCTCTTGGATTTCCCCTTGGAAGGCAGATCGGCTTCGGAAGGAATGTTCCATGTCTTGCCTGTCAGGAATGCCCCCTGGATTTTTCCGGTGGTGCACCAGTAGCGGACGGTCCTCTCTGGAATTGCGTACTTTTCAGCAAATGATGTGATTGATATGTATTCCATATCCTATCGGCAAAAAAGTTATTCAAACAATTGCAAATATAGCAAAACTTGCCGATACCGGCAATAATTTTATGAGGCTTTCCTGAAATAATCGGTCACCTTATTCGGGTCCCGCATGGTCGAGAATGCCTCGACCTCTCCGGGAGCGATGTTGTATTCCAGAAGACTTCCATTCATAGGAAAGAGATTATTTCATGAGGTCGGCGAGCGTTACGGTATTCTGGAAGATTCCGCTGTATTCGTTGCGGGCAAGGCCTTCGGTTGTCACCAGGGTCATTCTGACGACTTTCCTCTTCGGGAGCAATTCGGATACCGAGTTTATTCTATGCATAATCCTGGCGCTGTATTCCTTGCTTACCCGGAACTCTTCGTTATAGAACTTCATCTCACAGAGGTTCACGACATTGTCGGCGCGGTCAATGACCATGTCTATCTGGGAGCCCGGCTTTGAGTCATCGCTTTTGATCGCATACGAAGACACGGCTGCAGACACTCCGCCTACACCTAGAGCCTTCTTGATTTCTGTGACGTGGTTCATACAGAGTTCCTCGAAGGCAAAGCCACGCCACGTGTTCAGCACTGGCGAGTTGCTGTTATGCTGCCAGAAATCCGGGTCGGCATTCTGCCCGCCTTCCTTGAAGGCCAGCCAGAACCGGCAGAAATTGTCGCAGAGCCTGTAATGGATGGCGTTCTTCTTTTCTCCGAACGGAACGTACCGCAGTATGAAATTGCTGGCTTCAAGAGCCTTGAGCTGTTCCGTCAGCCCTCCCCCGTCGGACAGTCCGGCTTTTTCCGCAATCTCGGCACGGGTGAAGCCTCCGTGTCTCTTCGCCAGAAGCTTCACAATTGCCTTGTACTGCCCGGGTTCCGAGAACAGGGAGCCAAAAAGAAGATCGAACTCATCCTCAAGTTTCGCATTCCTGCAGAAGAATATCCTGTCTATGTTCTGAGTAAGACTGTACTCCCCATCCACAAAGTTCATGTAGTATGGAATGCCTCCGAAAACCATGTAACTCTGAGCTATATCATAATCTGACAGAACCACTCCGTTGGCCTTATAGAACTCTCGGCATTCCGAGAGTGTGAACGGCTCAAGATGGATGGTGTCCGTGAGCCTTCTGTACAGGCCTCCCTTACTGTGGATAAGCTTGTCCTCAATCCATGAGGTCGCGCTGCCGCATACAATCAGAAGGATGTCATCCCTTTTCGATGCCCAGTCATTGTAGAAATTCTCCAGTGCAGGGATGAACCGTGCCCTTGCCGTGTCCATCCAAGGCATCTCGTCAATGAAGATGACTTTCTTCCCGGTCCCTTCCTTTGACTCCACAAGCTCTGAAAGCATATGGAACGCCTCAAACCAGTCCTTCGGTGGATTTGCGTTATCCAGACCGTAGCGCATGAGGTTGTAATGGAAGGCCCTCAGCTGGTCCTGCATCAGGTTTTTCTTCTCCCTGTCGTACGGAGAAACACCGGTATGCCAGAACGTCATCCTGTCCTTGAATATTTCCTTTATGAGATATGTCTTACCCACGCGCCTGCGTCCATAGACGGCGACGAATTCAGAGCTTCTGCTCCGGTATAGCTTTTCGAGCTGACGAGTTTCCTCTATTCTTCCGACCATATGATTTATTTTGCTACAAATATAACAATTATCCTCAATTCCGCACGATAAAAATCTTTATTCTGCGAAAACGGTTAGAAAATCAATCTGTTCCGCAAAATAAAAAGCATTTCATTATTTCACGTTCCTGTATTTCTTGGAGACAGGGAGAATTGTGCTGCCCACTTTGACTTTGTCACCATCATTCCCCCTTACCATGGATCTGTTGACGAGATATGATCTGTGGATACGGAGGAAATCGTTACCGAGGAGCCTTTGCCATTGGGAGATCGGTGTCTTGTTGCGGAACCTTCTGCCGTCCGAGGCATATACCCACACCTCTGTATCGTTTGACTCAAGGTACAGTATTTCTTCTGGCAGAAGAGTGGTTTTCTTTCTGTCAGAAACGAAGGTTACAGGCTCTTTTGAAGATGGGAAAAGGCGATTGAGCAATGACTCCACGAACACGTTTCCGGCAATGAGTGCGAACAGAATAATCAATATGAGCGCCGGATTGACTGCAATTCCGGGAATATCGATATCATAGATATTGCCTGAAAGATTGGATTGAATTGTAATAGCAGCCAGGACCATGAGCAGAATCTCGAAGATAAAGACAGCCAGCAGGATGGCAATGGCATTACGGATAGAGGAACTCTTATCCTTGTCATTTGTCTTGGGAAGTAGAAGTTTGATTGCGATTGCACCGGGAAGGAAAAGCACGCCTGTAAACAGCGATTCACTTACCGAGTAACCGACGCCCATGAACACGCAAGAGATCATAATAGAAGCAAAAAGCCAATATGCTGCGGTCAATAGTCTTTTCTTTGACATAATTCAAATATAGCAAAATAAACGTCAAGTATAGCATCTGAGTGGGGAAGAAGGGGTTTCTCCATCTCATTGAGGGGTTTCTTTTTAGGTAATAACTGTTGGTTGTGGTACCTTTGCAGAAACACAAACCTGTTTACTATGCTACAAGTATCCGATCTGATTACTGCGGAAGAAAAGGGTGGTAACTTCTTCCTGTCCGACATGTTTGTAAATGGAGGGATAGTCTCAATGAGCATAATCACTCTATTGCTCATACTCCTGTTCTTTGCTGTCTGGAAGGCGCCAAGATGGATTAAGGAGATCGGTTTGGCCGCTCCTGTGTTGAGCGTGATAATGGTTCTTGCACATTGGTGCCAGGCTGCAAGTGCCGTCATCAAATGCAATGGAGACATCCATCCGAACATTATCTGGGCCGGAATCAGATATTCCTGCATCCTCATCGTATATGGACTGATTGTGTATCTGATTTCCTTGATCTTACGTATAATGCTTAAGCCGAGAATCTGATATGATTTTGACCGACCTTTTCAGGCAATCAGTTTTCGCTGCCATTATTGCAGCAGTTGTCTCATGCGGATATTCGGAAAAGATAACTGTCAAGCCAGACCATCCTCATAAGGTGGCCATCAAGGATTTATTCGGGGCAAGAGCAGTTACACCATTATGCATCCCTGATAGCCTGCACACAGTGGTCCCTTCAAAAGTGAAACTGGATGTAGGCGGAGGGAAAATCTTTATTCTGGACAATTCAGCCATGGGTATTCTTGTCTTTACCTTGGATGGATCATTCGTGTCCAGAATAGCTGATTGCGGGCATATTACAGATTTCAGCATATATGATGACAAATCCTTGGAAGTCCTGTCAGACACCGGAAATCTGGCTTCCTATTCGCTGGATGATTTATCTGTCTTGAGGCGTTATCACCTGAACGGTTCAGAAGGCGTTAAGCTATGTGCCATGCATAGGTTTGATGACGATCTGTATGTGATGTCCGGATATCAGGACGGACTGAATTGCTTCTGCGAATACTATGTCAATGACAACAAGTATTATGTCTGCAGGGATGAACTTGCACGCATAGCCCATGCAAAGAATGTTTCGCAGATAATCGGTGAGAGCCGGTTCTTTGATCAAGAAGGCAGGACCTTCCTGTTTTATCCGCATAATGGGGAGATTTGGGAAGATTCATATATGAAATATTCGACAGGTGAAAAGGTGGGGCCGTTTGTACATCCTATTTACCTATGGGATTTTGAAGAGTTCAATGAATCTGTAAATGCTGTCGCAACAGGAGAAACCGACTTCAACGATGCGCGTTTGCGTTTTGATAATGCACAGATGTCCGGTCAATACTTGTTCTTGTCATTCATCCTTGATGGAAATCATCGTTTTCTGATTCTTGATACAAATGCCGGAAAAGCAAGAATCGTCGAATTCACGAAAGAGAATATCCGCTTTCCGTTGGGTGTCATCCGCGACAATATCAATTATTTCTGCTGCGTTGAGGCCGATCTTCCAGATTATTGCCTGCCGTCAGAAATCCAAGAATATGAAAATACATCCAGGCTATATTTGCTTACATATTCAATAAGATAGCTGGTCAGTAAATACCCGCGTTTAAGGATGTGCCTCTTGCCGGTCCGATCAAATTTGTTAAATTTGAAAGTTATAGCAGGAGATATAAAGAAAGATCATATCCATCATGAAGAAACTTTTACTGTCACTGGGCATCATCTTATGCTCCGCAGTGTCTGCGGTTTCGCAGAATGCGGATGTGGACAAAGTGGTGCTCATTTTCAAGACGCATCTTGACATCGGCTACACTGACTTCAGTTTCAATGTCGAGAAGAAATATCTCGAAAAGTTCATCCCTAAAGCGATCGAAACGGCGCAGTTGCTCCGGGAACAAGGTGGAGAGGAACGCTATGTATGGACTGTGGGGGCATGGCTCATCGATTCTTATCTTAAACACAGCAGTCCGGAGGATTGTGCAATGCTTGAGGACGCTATTCGCAGGGGGGATATCCATTGGAACGCTTTTCCCTATACCATAGAGTCAGAGGCGGCGGACAGGACGTTGCTCAGCGGCATGCTGGATCTGAGTGCCGTCCTCGACCGGCGCTTCGGCACGCACACCGTCGCGGCCAAGATGACGGACGTCCCCGGACATACCAGGGGCATAGTGCCTGTCCTTGCAGACAAAGGTATAAAGATGCTGCACATCGGGGTCAACGGGTGCAGCACCGTCCCGGAGGTTCCCGGTTTCTTCAGATGGTTGGATGAGGCTTCAGGCAAGGAAGTCATCATGTTCTATGACAGCCAGTATGGCGGGGGCAACGTCCTTCCCGACGGCAGGACGGCTGTCGAGATCTCCTTCACCGGAGACAACGAAGGCCCGCATACCATTGAAGCGGTCAAGAAGATATATGCCGGCCTCCATGAGAAATACCCCAATGCGGAAATTGTCGCGGGATCGTTGAACGATGTCGCTGATGCTCTTGACAAGTGCCGTAACAGGCTGCCTGTCCTGACCTCTGAGATTGGAGACACATGGATATACGGATATGCCAGTTCGCCCATGAAACTTGCCCGTTTCAGAGCCCTCTCACGCCTTTATTCATCCTGGATCCGAAGCGGACAGATGAAGGAATCCGTGGATTTCGCAGTCAAACTGGGGCTTGTCACCGAGCATACCTGGGGCACAAGGGGCGCTGAGGTGGGACACTTCGGCATCTATGACATGGACACTTTCAACGCCTCACGCAGCATCCCGTCATTCCGCTATGCGGAGATGACATGGAGGGAGCAGGAGGCATATGTGGACCAGGCCGTGGACATGCTTCCCGAGCCTCTGAGGGGCATTGCTTTCAGGGAACTGGACGCTGTCTCCAATGTATCGGCAAAAGAATTCAAGCCCAACCCTTCAGCACTGAAGAAATCTGACCCGCAGGGACGCATTCTCTGGCACGGATACATGCTGGGCGGTATTTCATACCAGTCCTATTCAAAAGAGGACTACAAGACTTTCCAGAAAGAATATGTCAGAGTCTACAACCAGGGCTTCGACAAGGTGGGGCTGGAGAATTTACCTAACGAAAGCCATGTCGTGGACGCTGTCCCGGTCAAAGCCGGCAAGATTGGGAACGGCCTCATCTACGAGATGAGCTTCCCTGAGACTGAAGGCGTTGACAGCAGGGTATATCCGGGCAAGGTCCAGATAGAATATGGCAGGAACGGCGACGGCCTGGACATGACGGTAACGGTCCTTGACAAGCCCGCAGTACGCCTCCCCGAGGCTCTCTGGGTGTCATTCCGTATCGATGACATAAAAGGCATCGTGGCTGAGAAATGCGGCTCTGAGGTCAACATACTTGACGTGGTCCCCGGCGGCAACAGGCGGATGCACGGCATAGACGGATACGTTGACGTCATCACAGACAAAGGAACTATACGCATCTCGTCCCTTGACGCCCCGATATTTACCGTAGGCGAACGCAATGGCATAGGCTACTCACGCGACTTCCCGGACCTCTCGGAAGGAGTGCATTTCTGCCTCTTCAACAATCTCTGGAGCACCAATTTCAACTTATGGTGGGAAGGCAGCATCCGCTACCGCTTCCATCTCGAGATTATCTGACATGGGCCGTGTTCGACAGTAATTTCAAACAGGTTACGGGTTTGATCTATGACGGATGGCTGAATGAGCAGCTTTATTTCATTGGCGTCAAGCCCGAGGGCCACAACGACATCTATGATGCACGCAGCTGGCAGAAACTGGACGGTATACCTGAAGAATATTGGGATCACAGGCATAGAGAGAAATAGCGGAAAAAAAAGTTGAAATAATTCGAAAAGTCAAAAAATGGCAATATTTTTGTGGATTGGAATAATATTGACATCAGGTCAATACTGGAATACTCCGGTGCCATTTTTTGAAGATGAGAAAACAGCTTTTCATTTTATTCTCGGCAATTGCCTTTTTTTCATGTACCAAGATGCCCGATGCGGGGCGGCACATCAAGGTCAAGGTTACAACTGATGATACCAAGGGCACTGTGACTACTACCGCCGGACTTGTATCCTCCGGAAGTTTTGTCATGGATGCCTATATAGCGGAGGAATATGTCGACAAGATCACGGACCCTGCAAATCCTGAAACCCATGACCCTTGCAAATACATCGACAGTGGAGGAAACGCCAACGTGGTGCAGAATGCGGGCGCATGGACCATCAACGGCAACCCGAATTGGGTCGCATACACTCCCACCCGTTTCTGGGCATGGCATCCTGCCACCCTTGCTGCCGGGACGAGGACAATCACAGGCCCTACCAAAGACGGTTCATCGGTTGATTTCGGTGCGGAAAAGTTCGTTTTCACTTATGCCACTCCTGCGGTGAACGGAACCTCGGATGCCACAAACGCCACAGATCTCATCTTCGCATGCAATAAGAAAACCTACGATAAGGATAAGACAGACGGACGAAACCATCGACCTCACTTTCCATCATGCACTCAGCCAGATAAAAGTCTGCGTAAGCACGGAGGACGGGACTTTCGACCCTAGTCTTGAGATCGCCAATGTCGCCATCACGGACCTCAAGACTTCCGGCAGCGCAGTGTTCAGCGCATCCGGATTCGATTGGAGCGACCAGGACGGAGAAGGCGATTTCGGTCAGGACTACAACGCATCTTTCAAGACCCTTCCGGCTTCCGGCTGGACTGCCGGCAGCTACACCTCCGGGGGCAGGACATATGATCTCCATACCTGCCAGAACGTATTCTTCATGATTCCGCAGAAGGTCAGTGAGTCCAATTGCATGACAGTGACTTTCAAATATGGAGAAAATACCATCACCAAGACCGTCCCGATAGCGGACGCGGAGTTTGAATGGCTTGCTGACCATTACTATACGTACAAGATCAAAGCGACAATCATAGGCCGCGACATAGATGCGGCGGTCACTCTGATGTCATGGTCCGACCGTGACGATACCATCTTCATTTAATTGAATGAGAATGAAAAGGGTTGTTAATATATTCATCTCGCTGGTTGCGGTCTTTTCTCTCATCGCCTGCAACAATGGTTCCCTTTCTCCTGAAATGAGGTCTATCAATGTATCGGCCGGTTTCCCCTTGGAAGATGGTGGTACCAAGGCCCTCCTCGAGCCTGCGGAGTTGCTGACTTCCGGTACTGAGGTCATGTTCTATGGCATGGCGACGGACATTTCGACATCGTCCGCGAAGGATATCCCCGGACACACCTCGACCGGTGACGGGACGACCAATCTTAACGGCGGACAGACCATCAGATACAACGGTACCGGCTGGGCATATGCAAGCGGCGAAACTTACCAGTGGTTGTCGAATGCCAATTTCAGATTTTTCGGCTGGCTGGCAAAAGATGCGGTATCCAACCTCACTGCCAGCAGCTTCTTCGGCACCGGTTTTTCATTCAATTCCTCCACCGGAGTGCTTTCCATCCCGTCCAGGACGATGACCATCACCGACGGAAGTCTTGATTTTGCATATTCCGATGTGGTGGCACGCAGTGCTTCCGATGCAGATTATTCAACCGTCGAACTGATGCTGAAGCATCTGTTCACCAGTTTTTCCGTCTCTGCGCACAATTACACTTCAAGCCCGATTGTCATCAAGAGCGTCAAGCTTTACGGCATACGCAACCAGAAGAGCGCGACGGTCACTTTCGGTGCTGATGGAAGTACGGCGACATACAGCGGAGGCAGCACGGTGTACGGTGGTACAAACACATACTTCGAGCTCGTGAGCGAAACATCAGGCATCACCCTTGCTTCTGATGCAAAAAAGACCAGCATCATCGGCGGGGCCTCGGACAAGAAGAAATACATCCTGATGTGGCCTCAGACTGAAGAGGAACTGACCGTTGCGTCCTCTTCGACGACCGAGTTCATACCGTCAGGCACGAATCCCGCCTATATGCAGGTGGTGTACTCGCAGGGCGGAGGCGCAGATATGACAGTCAATGTCCGCATACCTTTCGATGATGGAATCGGCTGGGCAGCCGGCACGAGGCATAATATGGAACTCGCCTTCTTTGAGAAGAAGATACTTTTGAATGTGTATGCCGCCAACTGGAACGAGACCGATCCGGTCATCAGCTACGATGGCTCCATCGCTGTCACGGATGCCGGAAAACTCCGCGTCGCCAGTGATTGCAACTACGTCGAGTCTGCCGATGGCAAGACCATTTATTTCAAGCCGGGCTTCCCGATCATCCTCGAATTCAAGGTGGACCAGCCGGTGAATTCCACCTGGCTTGTCAGCAAGAAAGGAGATCTCGATGCATTCGACATTGACAACTTTGACGATGCATCAGCAGTGATGGGCGATGATGATGATACCGCCGAAGGACTTATCACTACCGGGTCCGGTCAAGCCCGCATCACCATCTATCCGCGCATCGAGGATATGAAGAAGAGCGAATACAAACTCCAGCTTTCGTTCTTTGTACGCCGGAACAACGGTGAGATGACCAATATAGATGAATTGATTTACGACGATGAAAGTCCGGTGACATTCATCCTTCTCAAGGATTAGTACATGATGAAAAAGAGCATATTATATATTTTGTTGGCATTATCCCCGTTCTTTGCCGTTTCCTGCGCCAAGGATGGTCCTGATGCCGATGGATTGGGAATCACATTGACGGTCTGCACTCCGGATAGCGGGGTGACTGCAGAAATGAAGTCCATGCCGGATCCACGGAACGGAGAGGATTCATATAATGAGAATCTGCTGAATTCGTTCTACTATTTCTTCTTTCCGAAGGATGCTGCTGACCAGACGCCTGCAGTGAGCGGCTATGTGTCAGGCATCTCCGAGACAGACATGTACAAGAGGGAGATACCTGTAAGTTCCAACACGATAAACAATATCCTCTTTGCATCGGAACGCGAATGCCAGCTTTTCATCGTTGCCAACCCTCCGGCATCTATGGTGGACGACTTGAAGGGAACCCCCACGCTCGCACAGTTGCGGGCAATGACCGTCCTTTCAGCATTGAAGACCGTCCCGCAGAGCAATTTCGTGATGGTTTATGATGGCCTGATTCCTGTGGCATCACGTACCCAGGAAGAAGCCGTCGATGTGGAAGTGGCACTGAAGCGTCTTGCGTGCAAGCTCACCGTCGGGGCATACGTGACCCAAAGTATCGAAAAGAACGGGAAGACTTATTCACCCGTTACGAGTGGAAACGGTCTGAAGGTGACTTTGTGCAACGGACTCAACAGGACGACTCTTTCCGGCTTCAAGAAGAGCGTCATTGCTTCCGGCGACTATTTCGATTCAAAGAGCATCGATATAGGTTATCAGGGTACTGGCGACTTGACGGAGAACTCGGTGGCCGTCACTTACCATAGATACTCATCCTCCGTTCCTCTCTACACCTACCCTATGGAATGGGAGTTCGCCAGCGAAACCGAGCCTTACCTTCTCTACGACTTGAGCTGGAAGGTCACTGACAACACCACCGGGGCCATAGAATACAAGAGCCTGTACTACAAGCTCACTCTGGGACGCCGCTCGATAGCGTCCAACGACTGGTACAACATCGCCGCCAAACTGACGGTGCTCGGAAGCCTCTATCCTGAGGACCCTACCGAAGTGTACCCGTACATGAACTATCAGGTGCAGGGTTGGAAGAATGCGTATGAATCCGGAGGCGCCAACACCCCGGCCGCCATCAAGGACACCCGCTATCTTTCAGTGCCGCAGACAGAATGGGTGCTGAATAACAAGGACGAGATCGTAATCCCGTTCTCTTCAAGCCATGATTGCGAAGTCTTCAACCTCAAGGCCACCAAGATTGATTTCAGCGCAGGAGCACAATCAGAACAAAACATCACTTCTTCCGTTTCATATACCGGTCCCACCTCCGATCAGATCACAATCACACATGAGCTGAACAATGAGCTGGGCCCCGGTATGGACATCTCACCAATAACAATAACCTTCACACTGCGGCATAAGGATGACTACAATTTCGCACAGGACATCACTATTACTCAGTATCCGGCAATCTTCGTCGACACCCAGCTCAACAGCTCGGGCAAAACTGATACGACAAACCCGAAAGGTTACACTTATGTGAACGGAAAACAGAACGGTGATACTTGGATGACTGTCCTCGGAGCAAACAGCGGAACTACCGGAGACAACACAAGCCGGTATTTCACTGTCGTCCACGTCAGTCAGTTCGATCCAAGTACCGGCTATGTGGTGGGTGACCCGAGAGACATAGAAATCAACAATCTGGGGAGTCCGAGGACTGATCCTTGGAGCGGTACCGGTAATTATAAGCCGGTCAATGCCCCGGCCAAATACAACAAGGACGGGCAGACAGGTAACAGAACCATCAAGTACTACTATCCTACCATCGATGATGGGTCAAGGGACAATTTCGTAGCCCCGGTTTTCCGAATCAGCACGGCACACACACGCTCCGGAAGAAATGATACCTACGCCGACATAAAGAAGCGCTGTGCCTCATATCAGGAGGATGGTTACCCTGCAGGACGATGGAGAGTTCCGACTCTGGCGGAGTGCAAACTTTCCCAAGTGCTTTCTCACAATGGCATGGTGCCGAATATCTATATAAACGAAGGTACACGTTACTACTTCTATGCTGGTGGATGGTTCGCCGGGAATGCATCTCAGAATCCAAGCGACTGGCATTCAGGAGAAAGGAGCGGAGGAGCCGCCACCCGCTGTGTTTATGATGAATGGTACTGGTCGAAGGTGGATGAGGAGTTCGGTTGGGACAATGGCGGCAAATATGGTGAAACCATTACCACTTCTACGAAGACTACCTTTACTTGGGGGGATATGCCGAGAGATTATGTGCATAAAACGAACTGAAGTATTCTGAACTGACAAGAAAATGAAAATCAAAAATTTACTTTCGATATTCTACTCTGTCGCCCTGCTGTCGGCCTGCAGCGTAAGTATGGAGCCGGAACAAGGCCCCCGGGATACTTCCGAGTTCGGGTATGAGCATGGCGGGAAGGTGACTTTCGTCCTGAAGCCTGAATTCGGCAGGGGAAACATTGCTACCAGAGCGCTTGGAGAAACCCCGCAGATTGAGAATCTCCATGTCGCCGTCTTTGATGGCAGCGGCTCCGCTCTTATCCAGTATGTCCAGGCGGATCCCTATACCCCTGCTGCGGCCGATGACACTGATTATCAGTATACAGTGGACTTGAAAGTCTCCGAACACCCTCGCATTCTCCATTTCATAGCAAACGGTCCGGAAGAACTCCGTTTCGGCTCTGAGGTTGAGGTTATCGGTGAACTTTGCACGACAGATGGTGAAAGCGCCTACTGGCAGAGGATTGTACTTCCAAACATAACGGCGAAGCCGGAAACAGGGGACGATGATTATGATGACAAACTGGCCTCGTATATGGCAGTCGTCAATTCCTTGGATGGAGTCAAACTCCTCAGGAACTATTCGAAGATCACCGTTGAGGAGGCTTGCGACAATTTTGCTCTGGACGGTTTCTGGTTCGTCAATTATCCTGATGCCGGGTCCGTCGCCCCGTATAACCGCAACACGGGCGAGTTCATGGGCGATTACATTGACTATCCTACGATGGAGTCTCTGGAAGGTCCGAGTACGGAAACCTACACGTTCAACAGCGGCGAACCTGACGAATACTCCCTTGCCGGAGGCAATTATCAGGGATTCATGAACGCCTCCACCAGATTCATAGATCACGAGACGTTTGACAACGCTTCCATCCATGCCTTGAACGATGACAATCAGTGTGTCGGCTATGTGTATGAGCGTGAGAAAGCGCTGTTCTCTCCTATGTATCTGATTGTGAAAGGTACATTCACGGAGTCAGGGAAGAGTCCGGCCACAACATTTTACAAGATCGCACTGCAGGATGCTGAAGGTGATTTCTATGCCATGCTTCGCAATTTCGACTATCTGGTCCAGATACAGAGCGTGGCCAGCGCCGCTTACGGTTCTGCCGCCGATGCCCTCGCCGGCGCACCGAGCGGTGACATTTCCGTAAATGTCGATTATCAGAACCTGACCAACATTTCTGACGGAGAATCCCGCATGACTGTCAGTGAGACAACCTTGATTATCATCGGTACTCCGGGGAATAGCACGACCGCTGAATTCCAGTACAGATTCGAACCTGACATCAAGGGAACCACTTATCCCGGAGTATACAACGGGACCACGGAAGATCCCGCCAATCACTCTCCGTATGTAACTGTCAGTTACGAAGGTACTTCCGGTTCTACGGGTGATGTCATCTCATCTATCACCATCGGCACTGCCGACGATGACAAAGGGGACCGCCATGTCACCATCAATACTACCGCTGTAGGAGATGTGTTGAAGACGCAGTCGATAATCATTACCGGTAAAAAATGGAACGGCAGCCGTTACCAGACTATCACGCGTACCATAAACCTTGTCCTCCGTAACAATCTTGACTTGAAGGTCAGCGCTGCTCCGAACACCGATGCTGACGGCAAAGGATACGTCGAAGCCGGCACAGGAAAAGGGATCGTCATCAACCTCGGCATTGAAGGCGGTCTGCCGTCATCATTGTTCCCTCTCGAGTTCAAGATTGATCCTGTCAGCGATACACTGACTCCAGACAATGCTTACAGTGACCGTCAGGATCTTCCTGTACGCAGCGGCCTGGATGCCAATGGGTATCCTACGTATTGGTTTGAAAAGACATTGAACTGGACTGAGTACAATGAGGCTGACATGACTGACGGTATCAAAACATTCCCGGTCTATTTCTCGACCATTGTCGCCAGCAGCGCAACTATCGTTAATGTCACACAGAAATATTTCACTACAGGGTCAACCGAAATAAAGAATTTCGACCCAAGGACATTCAGCTCTCTGGCATTCAGCGGCACGACCCATAAGATAGGCGTGGCTGAGACGTTCTCGTTCTCAATGAGCGAAGCGCCTTCTGATGGTGTTGTAACCGTGGCGATGAAGGGTATTGAGCCTGATGCGTCAGCCGGTCTGACATATATCGGTCAGGACGGTGACGGATACTGGATATACCAGCTCGGCGGTGTGACTTCGACATCCGCCTCGTTCGATGTCGTGCCTTATCTGTCCGGAACTGCCGAGATAAAGCTGTCCGCACGCCTGTTCACGGATGCATCACAGACAATGTTTGTGGCAGGAGGAAATCTTCCTGTCGGGACAGTATTGTTCAACGACACATTCGGCACCAACAACAATGTGGCGATAGCGTCATACCGTGGAACCGGAATCATAAGCGAGTATAATAATACAGGAGATGTTTCATACTCCTTGAGTGGT
>JAZRXV010000039.1:0-6036 GCA_045600405.1 Candidatus Cryptobacteroides sp. | reverse complement strand
TGGTTAGAGCGCCACACTGATAATGTGGAGGTCCGCGGTTCAACTCCGCGCGGGCCTACGTTACGGGGGTATAGCTCAGTTGGTAGAGCACCTGCTTTGCAAGCAGGGGGTCAAGAGTTCGAATCTCTTTATCTCCACTCTTTGAATCAAGCACTTACAGAAATGTAGGTGCTTTTTTGTTTTTGATCATGACTGTTAAAGACTTTCTCCTGACATTTCCATTACTCGTCTTCTGCATCTTTCCCGGATGCACCGGAAAGGCTCCTCTGCCATCTTATGAAAGTTCCGCCTGTCTGGAAGAGGGATTCATCACTCCTCCGGACGAAGCAAAACCACGTGTATGGTGGCACTGGATGAATGGAAACATCACCATGGACGGAGCCTTGAAGGATATCGAATGGATGAAAAGGGTCGGTATCGGCGGATTCCATTGCTTCGATGCAGGCTTGACAACGCCTCAGATAGTGGAACACAGGATTGAATATATGTCGGAAGAGTGGAAGGACATATTCGGCACTGCGGTCCGGAAGGCGGATGAATATGGCATGGAGGTCGCGGTTGCGGGTTCTCCAGGGTGGAGCGAAACTGGAGGACCATGGGTTGCTCCTGCTCAGGCCATGAAGAAAATAGTCTGGTCGGAGGTGGATGCCGTTGGCGGAAAGGAATTCGATGCAATTCTCCCGCATCCTCCTGTTGTCAATGGAAAGTTCCAGGATCTTCCTGATCCGGAAGCCTATAAGGAGGACGTGTATTACGATGATATTGCCGTATTGGCCATCAAGGTCAAGGGACCGTCTATATCTTCCCTTGATCCTGTGGTTGCTTCCAGCGGTGGTCATTTCTCTGTTGAGCAGCTGACAGACGGGAATTTTACCGAAGCATCGGAACTTCCGTATCTTGAATCCGGCATGGATTCATGGATAAGATATGAGTTCGAACAGCCTGTCACCGTCTATGGTGCTGACATAAGATGTGGTGTTTATGATGATTTTGTGGCCAGGGTCATATCCCAGGGTGACGAAGGGACTTTATTGGAGTATAGCGATGACGGGCAAAACTTCACTCCGGTGACTACGGTATCCGGCAAGGTTTTCAATATTGCGACCCTGTCCTTCGAACCGGTGACTGCCAGGTATTTCCGTCTTCTGGTCAGGAACTGGGATGATGCTGTCAAAGGCTATTATTCCGAGGCCGTTAAAAGAGGCATAGGGGTTCCTTCATCACGCCGCCCGTCAGGAACCATGGTTGCCGAATTCAATCTGTACACAACTCCGAGGGTGAGCCGTTTCATAGAGAAGGCCGGTTTCTTTCCGGCCGATGAACTCTATTCGTCTGCTTCCGCCTCATGCGGGCCCGAATGCCGGACGGGAGATGTGATAGATCTCACTGACAGGATGGATGCTGACGGCAGGTTGGTATGGACCCCTGGTGAAGGCAACTGGAAGATCCTCCGTTTCGGGTGCTCCCTGACCGGACATCAGAATGGTCCGGCATCTCCGGAGGCTACCGGACTTGAGGTCGATAAGATGAATCCCGATGCCGTGCGGGAGTACATCGGACATTACTTATCGATGTACCGGGATGCCGCGGACGGTATGATGGGAGATAAGGGAATACGCTACCTCATGTTTGACAGCTGGGAGGCTGGATGCCAGAACTGGACCGCTGATATGTTTGAGGATTTCGAGGATGTGTGCGGATATGATATGGTTTCATGGCTTCCGGTGATTGCAGGGTACGTTGTGAATTCCCCGGAGGAGTCGGATAAGTTCCTTTGGGATTTCCGCAGGACCATTGCCCAGCTTATAGCCGTCAATCATTACGATCTGCTTACCGACATTCTGAGGGAGCAGGGCCTGGAATGCTATAGGGAATCCCAGGAACTGGTCAGGGCATTTATCGCTGACGGAATGAGGGTGAAGAAGACTGCGACGATTCCGATGTGCGCGATGTGGACCGGAGATACTTCAAATATCCTTGCTATCGGTGCATCCGGTGCGGACTGCCGTGAGTCTGCATCCGTCGCCCATCTTTACGGTAAGAAATATGTGGCCGCGGAATCCCTCACCTCTGCCGGGAGAGCGTGGAGCTCCTATCCGGAGGTACTGAAGGAAAGGGCGGATCTGCTGATGGCCAACGGACTCAACCGTTTCATCATCCATGAAAGCGCACATCAGCCTCTGGATGACTTCAAGCCGGGATTCACGCTGAGCGTGTTCGGCCAGTGGTTCAACAGGCATGAGACCTGGGCCGAGCAGTCCGCAGCATGGCTCAGTTATCTTGCCAGAAGTTGCTTCATGCTCCAGCAGGGCAGTTTCGTGGCGGATATCCTTTATTATTACGGAGAGGACAGCAATGTCACGATGCTTTACCGTGAGTCTCTGCCCGACATTCCGGATGGCTATAATTTCGATTTCGTCAATTCCGATGCCGTTATCAATGACCTTAGTGTAAAGTCGGGCTCTGTCATAGCTCCATCCGGGAGCCGATACAAGGTGATTGTTCTCGGAAAGAACGCCGATATGATGTCCCTCCCTGTTGCCAGAAGCCTTCAGGCTCTTGTCAAGGCGGGAGCGACAGTCATAGGAGAAAGACCGTCCGCCACGCCGAGCCTGTCTGATGATACGGCTGAATTCGACAGGATAATGGATTCCATGTGGTCTGGCGCTCCTGTAACAGCATGCGGCAAGGGACGTGTCTATAGCGGGAGCATCAAGGATGCCCTAAGGGATGCAGGATGCGCGGAGGATGTGAGGCTGTCAGGCCTTGCCGGCGGTTCAAGATACAAGTTCGTCCATCGCGACTTTGACGGTATCCGGATATACTGGCTGAATTCCAGGACCAGGAACATCGAGGATATCGAGGCATCGTTCAATGTCACGGGTCTGGAGCCTGAAATATGGAATGCCGTAAACGGAACGATTTCTCCCGCTACTTACAGGATCGAAGGAGGGCGGACAATCGTGAAGCTCCATTTTGATCCCGAAGATGCTCTTTTTGTAGTTTTCCGCAAGAAGGCCGCTGCGTCCTCTGCCTGTCTTCCTGCGCGGAGTACCGTATCCCATCCTGTCGAAGGGCCATGGGAAGTGGCTTTCAAGAACGGGATGGGTGCACCGGAAAAGACCGTTTTCGATTCATTGACTGACTGGAGTGTCAATTGTGATCCGGCAATACGTTATTATTCCGGGACCGCAGTTTATTCCAGGACAATTGATATTGCGGCTTCGGAAATTGGGGACCGGACCTGGCTAAACCTTGGCTCGGTGAAGAATATCGCTGAGGTCAGGCTGAACGGAAAGGACTTGGGCACCGTATGGAAGGAGCCGTGGAAAGTAGATATCTCTTCTGTGGTCAATGAAGGAGAGAACCATTTGGAAGTTACGGTAGTCAATCTTTGGGTAAACCGTCTGGTAGGAGATGAGAGGGGCGATGCCGGACGTTACTGCCGCTGTGCCATGCAGCATTATTCTGCGGGTGATGCACTTCAGCCTTCAGGCTTGCTGGGCCCGGTCTCCATAGAGACAGTGACATTTGACAGATAATACAAAAAAGCAGCCGTACGTGACACAGCTGCTTTTTGATAATATTCGGATAGGTCCTTGTCAAACAGCCATTCCGGAATGGATGGCCATCAGGTTCTTCTCCCTTAAGGCCGCCTTTTTCTCCGGGACTATGGCCTTCATGGCCTCGGCTATCTCTTCTTCTGTGAAGAGTCCGGTCTCCTTGATAGCCTTGGCGGTCAGGACGATGTTGGACAGGCTCTGATTGCCACACTCCCTTGCCAGCTCGGTTGCCGGGACATAGCAAACATTGATGTCATCACGCTTGCTCTTCGAATCCACCAGATTGGCGTCCACACAGATGATTCCGCCCGCTTTGGTGGCCTTCTCGTATTTCTCGAAGGAAGGTTTGTTCAGTGCGATCAGCACGTCCGGTTTGTTCACGATAGGTGAACCGATAGGAGAGTCGCTGATAATGATGCTGCAGTTGGCGGTGCCGCCGCGCATCTCCGGTCCGTAAGAAGGAAGCCAGGTGACTTCAAGTCCTTTGTTCAGGCTCGCGATGGCGAGCACCTTTCCGGCGAAGAGAGTACCCTGTCCGCCGAATCCTGCTATAAGAATTGATGTAGTTTTCATTTCTGGTTGTCCTTGTCTTTGAATACTCCGAGCGGATAGTAAGGTATCATGGCGTCGTCCACCCATTTGTTCGCCTCAACCGGATTCATCTTCCAGTTGGTAGGGCATGCCGCCACTACCTCCACGAGAGAGAATCCCTTGCCTTCAATCTGGTTCTGGAATGCTTTTTTAATGGCTTTCTCAGCCTTCTTGACATTCTTCACATTGTTGACGGCAACCCTTTCGATATACTGCGGACCCTCAAGTGTGGCGAGCAGTTCGCAGACCCTTACAGGGTAACCCACCGTCTCCACATCGCGTCCGTAAGGAGAGGTCTGGGTGACCTGGTTTGGAAGTGAGGTAGGTGCCATCTGGCCTCCGGTCATACCATAGATTGCGTTGTTGATGAAGATGATGGTTATGTTCTCACCTCTTGCGGCGCAATGGACGGTCTCCGTCATACCGATGGAAGCGAGGTCTCCGTCACCCTGGTATGAGAATACGATCTTGGAAGGGTCGGAACGCTTGATTCCGGTGGCGACTGCAGGGGCTCTGCCGTGGGCTGCCTCCAGCATGTCGATATCGAAGTAGTTGTATGCGAACACGGCGCATCCGACAGGGGCTACGCCTATGGTGTTCTCCTGGATGCCGAGTTCATCCATGGTCTGGGCGATGATACGGTGCACAAGGCCGTGCGAACAGCCCGGGCAATAGTGCAAAGTTGCATCCTTGAGGGATTTCGGCTTGTCAAATACTATCATTTCTTGGTTCCTCCTTCTATTGCTGCAAGGACCTCTTCAGGGGTCACGATCACGCCGCCCACCCTGTTGCAGAGGGATACCGGCCTGCTGCATTCTATTGAAAGTCTGATATCATCTATCATCTGGCCCATGTTGAGCTCCACGCTGATGAATCTTTCCACGTGTGCTGCGGCCCTGCGGAGTACGTCCTTTGGGAAAGGATAGAGGGTTACAGGCCTGATCATGCCTGCCTTTATACCCTTGGCCCTGGCTGCAAGCACTGCGTTCCTTGAGACTCTGGCCGAGATGCCGAAAGCGACCACGCAGACCTCGGCGTCATCCATCATGAATTCTTCCGCACGCTGCTCGTTCTGCTCGATGAGATGATATTTGTCGAAATTGTTGATGTTCCACTGCTCCAGCTCTTCTGGGGAAAGGGAGAGTGATGTGATATATTTGGACTTGCCGGCGCCTTTGCCCTTGAGGGCCCAAGGCTTCTCGAATTCCTTGACTACAGGCTCCGGAAGCTCCACGGGCTCCATCATCTGACCGACGGTGCCGTCCGCGAGGATCATGGCCTGGACCCTGTATTTGTCGGCAAGGTCGAATGCCAGCATCGTGAGATCCGCCATTTCCTGCACGGTTGAAGGTGCGAGGACCAGCAGATGGTAATCACCATGTCCGCCGCCCTTGGTTGCCTGCCAGTAATCTGACTGTGAAGGCTGGATGCCTCCCAGGCCGGGACCGCCGCGCTGGACATTGACTATCACTGCCGGAAGGTTGCTGCCTGCGAGGTATGAGATTCCTTCCTGTTTGAGGGATATGCCCGGAGAAGAGGAGGATGTCATAACTCTTTTTCCTGTAGCCGAGGTGCCATAGACCATGCTGATGGCTGCAATCTCGCTTTCCGCCTGAAGGAAGGTGCCGCCTGTGAGAGGCAGGTTCTTTGCCATGTATTCGGCAAGTTCGGTCTGCGGAGTGATAGGGTATCCGTAATAGTAGCGGCATCCTGAACGGATGGCCGCCTCTGCCAAGGCTTCATTGCCTTTCATCAAAACTTTCTTACCCATGACGTTTCTATTTTTCTACTGAAATGACACAGTCCGGACACATGGTGGCACAGAAAGCGCAACCGATGCAGGCTGTACCATCATTGATTGAGGCGAAATTGTATCCCTTGG
>JAZRXV010000038.1:0-40576 GCA_045600405.1 Candidatus Cryptobacteroides sp. | reverse complement strand
TAGCGTTCATCCTGAGCCAGGATCAAACTCTTCTTTGTACATTTCTTATACTTCTTGCTTGACTCCTGACGCCTTCCAATTTCTCTAAAGAAATCAACGCTCTCGATTATTGTTTCTCGGTACTTGCTTGTACTTTTCCTTCAGTCTTTTCAATGAACTTTTTCAAATTTGGCGCTAAAAAAACCGGCTTGTTCAGCCGAGCGCGTCCCCGTGTTTGGTTGGGATTGCAAAGGTACAACCTTTTTTTAAATCTCCAAATTTTATTTCAAATTTTTCGATTTTTTTTGGCCTGTAAAAGAACTTTGCGTCACCTCTCTTCCGAAAGGGGACGCAAAGGTAGCAACTATATTTTGAAATGCAAATTTTAATTGCAGAAATTTCAAAAAATCTACATCATGCCGCCTGCAGGCATTGCAGGAGCTGCCGGAGCAGGCTCAGGAATGTCCACAATACCGCATTCCGTGGTGAGGAACATGCCGGCCACTGACGCTGCGTTCTCAAGAGCGACTCGGGCCACCTTGGTAGGATCGATGACGCCGGCCTCATACATATTCACGTACTCGCCCGTGCGCGCGTTGTAACCGAAGTCACCCTTGCCTTCCTTGATCTTCTGGATGATGACTGCACCGTCCACGCCTGCATTGAACGCAATCTGACGGAGAGGCTCCTCTATCGCCTTTGCGACGATACGTATGCCGGTGGTCTCGTCCTCGTTCTCTCCCTTGAGTCCTTCAAGGGCTGCTGCGGCACGGATGTATGCTACGCCGCCTCCCGGAAGGTATCCTTCCTCCACGGCTGCGCGGGTCGCATTGAGGGCATCCTCGACGCGGTCCTTCTTCTCCTTCATCTCCACTTCGGTGGTAGCGCCGACATAGAGGACGGCCACGCCGCCTGCGAGTTTGCCGAGGCGCTCCTGGAGCTTCTCCTTGTCATAGTCGGAAGTTGAAGTCTCGAGCTGCTTGCGGATGAGGGTGGTGCGGTCATGGATCGCCTCCTGGGTGCCTGCGCCTCCTACGATGGTGGTGTTCTCCTTGGTGATGGTGACTTTCTCGGCACGCCCGAGAAGGTCGATCGTGGCGTTCTCAAGGGTGACGCCCCTCTCCTCGGATATGACCTGTCCTCCGGTGAGGATGGCGATATCCTGGAGCATCTCCTTGCGGCGGTCGCCGAATCCCGGAGCCTTGACTGCCGCGACCTTGATGGTCTGGCGGAGCTTGTTGACCACGAGGGTGGTGAGAGCCTCACCGTCCACGTCCTCAGCGATGATGAGGAGTTCGCTGCCTTCGCGTGCGATAGGCTCGAGGACTGGGAGAAGGTCCTTCATTGAAGATATCTTCTTGTCAGTGATGAGTATGTAGGCGTTCTTGAGTTCGGCCTCCATCTTGTCGCCGTTGGTCATGAAATATGGAGAGATGTATCCCCTGTCGAACTGCATGCCCTCGACCACCTTGACCTCGGTCTCGGTGCCCTTGGCCTCTTCGACGGTGATGACGCCGTCCTTGCCGACCTTTGCCATTGCATCTGCGATGAGCTTGCCGATCGCACTGTCATTGTTGGCGGATACGGTACCGACCTGCTCCACCTTGGAGTAGTCTGCGCCGACCTGCTGGCTCTGCTCGCCGAGATTCTTCACGACGGCTGCGACAGCCTTGTCGATACCACGCTTGAGGTCCATAGGGTTGGCTCCCGCGGTGACGTTCTTGATACCCACGTTGATGACTGCCTGTGCGAGGACGGTTGCCGTGGTGGTACCGTCACCTGCCTGCTCGTTGGTCTTGGAAGCGACTTCCTTCACCATCTGCGCGCCCATGTTCTCGAAGCGGTCCTCGAGCTCGACCTCCTTTGCCACGGTGACACCGTCCTTGGTGACCTGAGGTGCACCGAACTTCTTGTCGATAACGACGTTGCGGCCCTTAGGACCGAGGGTTACCTTGACTGCGTTTGCAAGCGAATCCGCTCCCTGCTTCATCTTCGAGCGGACATCGACATCGAATTTTATCTCTTTTGCCATAATATCTAAAGTATTGCTAAAATGTCTGACTGTTTGACGATGAGGTATTTCTTGTCATCCACGGTGACCTCTGTACCGGCATACTTGCCGTAGAGGACCTGGTCGCCCGCCTTCACCTCCATAGGCTCGTCTGATTTGCCCGGGCCCGTTGCGAGCACTGTGCCCTGCTGAGGCTTCTCTTTCGCTGTGTCAGGGATGAAAATACCTGATGCTGTCTTGACTTCGGCCTCCTTGGGCTCGATCAGGACTCTGTCTGCTAATGGTTTGATCATAATGCTATAATTAATTTTGTGTTTTTCTTGCAGCCTTGATAAGGCATGTCAGGTTTGAGCAAGTGCCGTGCCAGTGACATTTTGTCACCTGCGGAATTGCCACAGCACCACTCCGGCACTCACGGATACATTCAGGGAATGCTTGGCCCCGGACTGCGGTATCTCCAGGGCGAAATCGGATGCGTCAACGACGTCCTGCCGGACACCCTCCACCTCGTTTCCGAAGATGACAGCGTACTTCCGGTCGGCGTCAGGCCTGAAATCCTGCAGCTTTACGGAATGCTCCGTCTGCTCGGCGCTGACCATTATATATCCTTCCTCCTTCAGGTGTCCCACCGCGTCCATGGTGTCGTCGAAATGTTCCCATGGCACTCCGTACTCGGCCCCGAGCGCGGACTTGTGGATCTCCGCCGACGGCGGACATGCGCTGATGCCGCAGAGATACACCTTGTCCACCTTGAAGGCATCCGAGGTGCGGAATATGCTGCCGACATTGTGCGCGCTCCTGATGTTGTCCAGGACGACAACCGTCCCGGACGGCGGGAGAAGCCGGTATTCTGACACGTCAATGCGTCCCAATTCGATATTTGTCAGTTTTCGGTCCTTCATATCATTGCAAAGGTACTGAAAAAGCTTTATATTTGTCCTTACTAAAAAACAGCATCTTTATGAAACAGGACATCCAGATCATCGATTTGATCAAGAAAGAGGAAGACAGGCAGAAAGCCGGGCTGGAGCTCATCGCTTCGGAAAACTATGTTACTGAGGAAGTTCTTCAGGCAATGGGGTCTATCTGCACCAACAAATATGCCGAAGGTTACCCGGGCAAGCGCTATTATGGAGGCTGCCACGTGGTCGATCAGATCGAGCAGCTGGCAATCGACCGCCTCAAGGCGATATACGGAGCCGAATGGGCGAATGTCCAGCCTCATTCAGGCGCACAGGCCAACATGGCCGTCACCATGGCTATCCTGAAGCCGGGAGACACCATGATGGGTCTCGACCTCTCACAGGGAGGTCACCTCACCCACGGTTCACCTGTCAACGCATCCGGACTCCTCTACAATGCCATAGCCTACGGACTCAACCCTGAGACCGGTCTCATCGACTATGACAACATGGAGAAGCTGGCCCTTGAGCACAAGCCGAAACTCATCGTCGGCGGTGCGTCAGCATATTCACGCGAGTGGGACTACGAGCGCATGCGCGCAATAGCCGACAAGGTCGGAGCCATTCTCTGGATCGACATGGCCCACACTGCCGGACTTATCGCAGCGGGACTTCTGAAGAATCCTGTCCAGTACGCCCACATCGTCACTTCCACCACCCACAAGACGCTCCGCGGTCCTCGCGGCGGTATCATCCTGATCGGCAAGGACTTCGATGATCCTCAGGGACGCACCACACCGAAGGGAGCGGTCAAGAAGATGAGCCAGGTGATAGACAGCTACGTGTTCCCTGGCGTCCAGGGAGGTCCGCTCGAGCATGTCATCGCCGCCAAGGCAGTCTGCTTCTTCGAGGCGCAGCAGCCTGAATACAAGCAGTACCAGACCCAGGTCCATGCCAATGCCGTGGCCATGTGCGACGAGTTCCTCAGGCTCGGCTACAAGGTGGTCAGCGGCGGCACCGACAACCACCTCATGCTCATAGACCTCCGCGGCAAGTTCGAGGAAGTCACCGGACGCATCGCAGAGAAGGAGCTTGAGAAGGCCGACATCACTATCAACAAGAACATGGTCCCGTTCGACACGAGGAGCGCATTCCAGACTTCCGGTTTCCGCATCGGCACACCGGCAGTCACATCCCGCGGTTTCGTGGAGAAGGACATGGTGTATATCGTCAACCTCATCGACACCGTGCTCTCCTCATGCGCCAAGCATGTCGCCGCCCTCAGCCTCAAGAAGGACGAGCAGCCTACCCCTGAGCAGCTGGCCGAACTCGCCGAGCACAAGAAGGTCATCGACTCAGTACGCCGCAAGGTCAACGAAATGACCGCCGGAGTCCCGCTCAACAAGTTTTAACATTCCATGTGCTCACGGATGAGCACTGCATAAAGGAATTCCCCTCGAAACACTGTCGAAGCCCCTGTCGGGGAAATGTGTTTCGAGGGGAATTCCTTTATGCCTGACGACACCTCAGGCCAAGGCAACAACCGTTATTTCTCCGCGGTGGCGGAGAAAATAACGATATTGCGGTTGGTCGGGAGGGTGACTTCCGCAGCTCCGTCCACAGGTATGCTCAGAAGATACATGTAGGAGAACTCGTACGGCTTGTTCCTGACAGCAGGGTTGTGAGTATGCGTGCCTACATATGCCACATCGTCGGTCCTGAGTTCGGACTCATAGTAGCCAGGCCAGCCATAGACCCCGTAGAAACCGGTATAGTTGGATACTGTGCTGCTGAACTCCGCGTCACCGATGCCGAAGGTTGCGACGTGTGAAGGCTTCTTGTCATGCTTCTCCCCCCTGCGCGGCCATCCGTGAGCAAAAGCTGCAAGCACATGCAGTGTCTTCGTACCGGCCGGCACGGAAAGTTTCTGTCCGTCACACAGGACGGCATCATTATAATCAGCCTCGCCGAATGTGAACGGCACGCCCCTGTATTCGAGGGTCTCAGGAAGGATCTCCGCAGCGAAGGAATCCCTCTCGCGTCCGAGACCGCCCTGTGACGTGAAGTCGTCGGTAGTGATTGCAACCATGTTGTACGGCAATGCCAGCTGCTCATATTCAGGACTGGAGATCTTCACTGCAGGAGCTGCGAAATGCACACGGAATGTCCTGAGGGCGAATTTCTCAGATTCTACGGAAAGTGAATTGCCGGCAAATGAGGCCGGACCCTTAGGGTCCTCTATGCCGTTGACCTCGGATGCTGCGGACAGCGTGTTGTTGAACACGACCTTGCCGCTGGCGCCCTTGCCTGAAAGTTCATATACACGCACAATGTAGCCGTCTCCGTCCTGTGCCTTCTTGAAGGCCTTGATACGGAGGTCAGGATTGGTGCTGGAAGCGATGGAGATGCGCTTGCCGAGGGATCCGCTGTGGGCGTCAGCGGCGAACGCCATCTTGTCCTGATTGAGGGCATCAGCAGCGATGTCGGTCTTTGCCGGGTCGAGAGCGCCCTTATGTCCAATGATAGAATAGGTGAATGTATGCACGCCGAAATCCTGGGTAGCCTGCTCATCGAAGCCACGGCTTGCAGTCGGCGTGTGGAAAAGGGTCAGACGGACGGTATGGTCATCCGGCTTGTCCCAGCCATATTTGCCGTCATTCAGGATAGTGACTCCGTATGAACCGTCAGCGGCGGTCATGTCAGCCCACTGCTGACCGATCACTTCGTATGCGGAAGGGATGTTGTTGCCTCGCCTGATGGAGCCCATTCCGAGATCGTAGGTTGCCTCCGGGGCATCGAAGGATATAGGGAAACTGGCCTTGAGCAAAGATGCGCGAGAATGCCAGTCAATGGTGTTGACGATATCGATGCGGTCATCCGCAGCACCGTCGGTGAGGATGATGCGCTGCACGAAGAATGAATGGCCGAACCTTCTTTCCACCTTGAGCACAGCTCTCAACGCTCCGCATTCCTCCACGGTGACCTTGACGTCTCCCTTCACCTTCTCAGGCTCGCGGTCCACAACCTCCTTGAGGATTTCCCATGCAGGCCAGCTGTCGGACTTGTTGTCCTTGAAGAATGCGTATCCGAATGACTCTCCCTTGCGGACAAGCTCCTTGCCGCAGCGCTTGTCAATTATGGATGCGATGTCGCCGTCGGCATCGAGCGTGATCTTATATATCTTGTTCTCGATGCTTCCTGCGGACGCCTTCAGGGCTGAGCTGCGGGGCTCTGCTTTCTCGGATGGCCTCAGGTCATATACTGAAAGGCTCAGCGACGGGTCATTGCCTGCAAAGATGAGGGTGGTCTTGCCGTCATCCTTCCTGACAATCTGGGATTTGACCTTCTTTCCGTCAGGGGAATACACGTCGACGGAGCGGAATTTCGCATCGAGGTCCATGTCGTATGACACAATGTCAGGGTTGGCTGCAGACACGTGGTTGTACACTATCACAGGCTGGCCCTTCACTCTTGTGTCCATGACGGATGCGATGGAGGCGGTGCCGCTCTCCACCACACTGTTCATCTGACGGAGGTTGATGAATTCGTCATTGTATGAGAACTGGTAGCATTCCGGAAGGCTGGTGCCGGTGAGGTCATCGTGGAACTGATGCCAGAGTATCCTCTTCCATCCCTCGTCTATGGTATAGGACGGATACTTGATACCGCCGTAGATATCCGCGAGCGACGATACGGCCTCAGCTGCTCCGAGCATGCGCTCGTTGCGCCTGTTGAGCATCTTCATCTCGACCTTGGATGAATAGTTACCGGTCGCATGGGTGTCCATCAGCAGCTCGCCGTCATATTCAGGGAGTCTCTCGTCCCACATATAGTCCTTGTACATATCATCGGAAGTGGCGAATCTTGCCTTATAGTATGGCCCTGGGGTCTGCACGAGTTCGTTGATGAATTTGACACCCGTAGGAGTGGCGGATCCGCCGGAGTCACCGGTTCCGAAATATCTGTACACCGCCGGAATCGGGGATTTGGAGATACGTGTCCTGAGTTCCTCATTGTCAGTGACAGGCCCGTTTGGGCTCCATCCGTATCCGCCACCGTCCAGCGCAGCCATCACGCGGGAGCCGTCAAGACCCTTCCAGATACCGAAGTTGAAAGGATATTTCCTTCCATCCTCGAAGAACGGGACGTAGCGCCATCCGAGTTTCTGCGTACCGAAGCCGATGAGTCCGCAGTGCGCTGCAACTGACGGCAACTGGTAGCCGAAGCCGAAGCAGTCCGGGAGCATGATGTCGGTGGAAAGGATTCCGAATTCCTTCCTGTAGAATTCCTGTCCGAGGAGGATGTTCCTTATCTCCGACTCCACTGAAGGGATGTTCGGATCATTGGCATCCCATGAAGCGCCGGAGATATGCCAGCGCCCGGAGGCGATATAGCCTTTCAGTTTCTCGTAGAGGTCCGGGTAATACTCCTTGGCCCAGGCGTATTTCACGGCACCTTCGAAATTGAAGACATAGTCAGGGTACTTGTCCAGGAGGGCGAAGTTCTGCACCAGGGTATTGTGCAGATATTCGGAAATGGATTTTTGTACCGTCCATCTCCACTGGGTGTCGAAATGGGCGTTACCGACCATATAGACAGTCGGAGTCTCCGGATTATCCTGTCCGGATTCCTGTGCCGTGAGTGCCACGGCAGGAAGTGCGACGGCAAGCATCGCACAAATGAACTTATTGAAAATCATGGACCGTATGAATTTGGTTGTCGTTTGTATATCACAAATATAATATATTATATACAAAGGTGTCACTCAAGTCATGCACAATTCTTCCATGCCGGATGAACGGCATACATATCCCAACTGGGCGTTTTCAGAATTGTTTCATTATCATATATTTACAAATCGGCCTGCGTACTACAGTACATAGGCCAATTTGTAAACCGCTAATTGTCAGCCATTTGCTAAAACGGACAACAATGTTTATATTTGGCATCGGTATTTTCAATGTGGAAAAGAATGAGGCGAAAGATTAAATTCCATCCAGATGCTCTCCATCACATCTTCACTATCTCTGATGATGGATCCTTGATTTTTTACAATGCTTTCGATTATGTCGTATTCTTTACGGTAATGTCTGTGTGTGCCAGACGGTATCATATAGACATTGAAGAAGTATGTCTTATGCGGAACCATGTCCATATCGGATTGTATTCATCAGATATTAAGAACATCTCCCGATTTATGATGACACTGCTGAGCACATATGTCAGAGAGTATAATTCAAGGCCAGGAGTGAAATGTATCAGATTCAGGAAAGGGTATGGTCGTGCCGATAAAATAAGCGAGAAGGACAAACGGTCTTGCATTATCTATATTGCAAACAATGGTGTGGAGAAGAAGGCATGTAACCATGCACTGGAATATCGATGGAATTTCCTCAGATATTATGGAAATACGAATCCATACAGCACTCCCATCGTTATTCGGAGCCTCTCAGCGGAAATGAAGAAAGCCATATCGATAGTTGATACGGCTTTCCGTCAGGGACATCATATCAGACATTCATTTTTCGAGGCAGTGATGCTTATCCTGAAAAAGGAAGAAAGAAGACAGCTTATAGACTATATCATCAGAAAATACAATGTCATAGAATATGATAGAATGCTGGAACATTTCAAGGGTTTGCCTTCTTTCATTCTTGCTGCGGACTCCAGCACAGGGAAAGAATATGATGTGGGAGAGGAATTCGTGTATGAAGACTACAGGTATTACAATCTGATGGAAGATATTGCCAGAAAACAGAATTTGTTTCTTGCCGCAGGACAATTGGTCATTCCTCCAGGTGGACAGAAAGGGTTTATTAGGGAATATCTGAAAAGAGGAGGACATCCGGGAATTGAACTTTCAAGATTTTTACACTGTATTTACAAGTGATTGATTGTCTTTATATTAAAAAACAGCCAGTGTTCTTTTGTACATAGGCCGATTTACAAACAACTGATAACTAAATATATACAATAACGTTATGGCCTATGTCTTCAGACCTGCACCCCCCCTCGGGGCACGGTCGTAGCCCCTGCCGGGGAAATGTGCCCCGAGGAGGGGGTGCCGGTCTGAAGACACGACCAGTCAGGAAGCATTTTGATGTTTGCGGTCTGAGCAGAAGGGCTTTAACCCGCCGGACCTCCGGAGGAGAACAGCCGACGCTCGCAGGCAATAGGACAAAAGTAAAAGAGGATGACCTCAAAGTCTCCAGGACTTTAGTCACCCCCTTTTCCGATATGTTTGCAGTATCAGTCGTTCTGCTTGATGGCAGCCTGAGCCGCTGCGAGACGTGCAATCGGCACGCGGAACGGTGAGCAGCTGACGTAATCGACACCGATGGAGTTGAAGAAGAAGATTGAATCAGGATCTCCACCATGCTCGCCGCAGACACCGCACTTGAGATCGGCGCGCTTGCTGCGACCGCCCTGGATACCGTAAGCGACAAGTTTGCCGACGGCCCTGGTATCTATGGTCTGGAACGGATCTGCGTCAAGGATCTTGTTGCCAAGATAGTCACCCATGAAGGTTCCTACGTCATCGCGTGAGAAGCCGAAAGTCATCTGGGTAAGGTCGTTGGTACCGAATGAGAAGAACTCGGCGGTACGCGCCATGCGGTCTGCCGTAAGGGCAGCGCGAGGGATCTCGATCATGGTACCGAACTTATAGTCGATGTTCTGGCTGTATGATCCCACGACCTCCATGCGGATCTTCTCGCAGTGGGCCTTCTGGAACTCAAGCTCGCGTGCAGAGACGGTGACAGGGATCATGATTTCAGGGATAGGATGATATCCTTCTGCCTGAAGCTCCGCGGTAGCGGTGAAGATCGCCCTGTACTGGGTCTCGGCGATAAGCGGATAGGTGACATGGAGACGGACACCGCGAAGACCCATCATAGGGTTGACCTCGTGGAGGCTCTCGCCCCTCTTCTCGACCTCTTCGACGGAGATGCCGAGTTCGTCAGCAAGTTCTCTCTCCTTCTCAGGGCTCTTCGGCACGAACTCGTGGAGAGGCGGATCGAGAAGGCGGAACACCACCGGCTTGCCGTCCATGATCTTGAGAGTGCTCTTGACCGATGCCTTGATGAACGGCTCAAGCTCCTCGAGGGCGGCGCGGCGCTCTGCGTCAGTGTCGCACATGATCATCTTGCGGAGTTTGGCAAGAGGTGTCTCGGTCTTCTTGCCGTAGAACATATGCTCGATACGGAAGAGGCCGATACCCTCAGCACCGAATGAGAGAGCACGGGCTGCGTCCTCAGGGGTGTCCGCATTGGTGCGGATACCGAGACGGCGGTATTTGTCGACAATGCTCATGAACTTGATGAAGAGAGGATTCTCGCTTGCATCCATCATGTCAATCTTGTCAGCGAAGACGATTCCCTTGGTTCCGTTGAGTGAAAGCCAGTCGCCTTCCTTATATACTGTAGATTTGCCTGCGAAAGTAAGGGTCTTTGCCTCGAAGTTGATCTTCATGGCCTCGCATCCCACGATGCAGCACTTGCCCCATCCGCGTGCCACGAGGGCAGCGTGCGAGGTCATACCTCCACGCATGGTAAGGATACCTGCGGAAGCGCGCATGCCTTCGATATCTTCAGGAGAAGTCTCTTCGCGGACGAGGATGACCTTCTTGCCTGCAGCGGCGGCCTCCATGGCAGCCTCCGATGTGAAGACTATAGTTCCTACCGCTCCGCCCGGAGATGCAGGAAGTCCCTGCGCAATTGCCTTCGAGCCCTTCTCCGATGTAGGGTCAAGTACAGGATGGAGAATCTCGTCGAGCTGGGAAGGAGAAACGCGCATGACAGCGGTCTTCTCATCGATCATGCCTTCCTCAAGCATATCCATTGCCATCTGGAGGGCAGCGATACCGGTACGCTTACCGATACGGCACTGAAGCATGTAGAGGTGCTTGTCCTGTATGGTGAACTCGATGTCCTGCATGTCGTGGAAGTGATCCTCAAGGCGCTTACGGATCTCGTCAAGCTCCTTGTAAACCTCCGGCATTGCAGCCTCGAGTGACTGGAGATTCTTGTTGTGCTCGTTCTTGGTAGCCTCGTTGAGAGGGTTAGGTGTGCGGATACCTGCGACGACATCCTCGCCCTGGGCGTTGATGAGCCACTCACCATAGAACTTGTTGTCTCCGGATGCAGGGTTGCGTGAGAAAGCGACACCCGTTGCGGAAGTCTCACCCATGTTGCCGAATACCATTGACTGCACGTTCACAGCGGTACCCCAGTCATCAGGAATCTTCTCGATGCGGCGGTATGCGATGGCGCGCTTGCCGTTCCATGACTTGAAGACGCCACCGATGGAGCCCCAGAGCTGGTCGTTTGCCGTATCAGGGAAATCAACACCGAGGACTTCCTTGACCTTCACCTTGAACTTATCGCAAAGTTCCTTGAGTTCGTCGGCAGTGATGTCGGTATCTGACTTGTAACCCTTGGCTTCCTTGAGCTCACCCATCATGCGGTCGAGCTGCTGGCGTATGCCCTGTCCGTCCTCAGGCTCGATGCCTTCGGCCTTCTCCATGACGACGTCGGAGTACATCATGATAAGACGGCGGTATGCGTCATAGACAAAGCGAGGGTTGCCTGTCTTCTCTATCATTCCAGGGATAGTGGCTGAGCAGAGACCGATATTGAGGATGGTATCCATCATACCAGGCATTGAACTGCGTGCACCGGAACGGCAGCTGACAAGGAGAGGGTCCTTGGTGTCACCGAACTTCTTTCCCATGATCTTTTCTGTGGCCTTGAGGGCTTCACTCACCTCGACCTTGAGGGCATCGGTATAGCCGCCGCCGAGTTCATAATACTCTGCACAGCATTCCGTTGTGATTGTGAAACCGGCTGGAACAGGCATCCCGAGCCTGCTCATCTCCGCGAGGTTAGCTCCTTTTCCACCAAGGAGTTCGCGCATGGATCCATCTCCCTCGGCCTTCTTTCCACCGAAGCGATAGACTCTTTTCTTACTTTCGAACATATTCTATTTACCTATTGAATTTTCGGGCGGCAAATTTAGCACTAATTTTTGGATTTTTCCACATCTAATTACGCATCCTACAACAATTTCGCGGCAAGTTCGGAAAGTTCGCTCCTTTCACCCTTCCTGAGGAAGACGTGTTCGAAAATTTTCTGCCCGCTCATTTTCTCCGCAATATGCGTAAGACCGTTGGACCACTGGTCCAGATATGGCTGGTCAATCTGGAAGATATCTCCCGTGAAGACCATCTTGGTCCCTTCTCCTGCCCTGGTGATGATTGTCTTGATCTCGTGAGGTGTCAGGTTCTGGGCTTCATCTATGATGAAATAGCATCTGCCGAGGCTGCGTCCGCGGATATAGGCGAGCGGCTCGATGAGGAGTTTCTCCTGTGTGAGCATGCCGTCTATGCGGAGGGCCTCACGTGAATTAGGCTTGAACTGACCCTTGATGACGTTCAGGTTGTCCATCAGAGGCTGGAGGAACGGACTCATCTTGGTCTTCTGGTCTCCCGGAAGGAATCCGATATCCTGGTTGCCGAGTATCACGGTAGGACGCGAAAGGATGATCTGCTCGTAATCCTTCTCCTGCTCAAGGGCAGCCGCCAGGGCGAGCAAAGTCTTTCCTGTCCCGGCGCCTCCTGTCAGCGCGACGAGCTCCACCTTCTTGTTGAGCAGGGCGTCCAGCGCCATCTTCTGCTCGTCGTTGCGGGGGCGTATGCCATAGGCTTCGCGGGTCTTGACGAGCACCACCTTGTCACGGGGCTCGTCGTAGCGAGCGCATACGGGTTCTCCCTTATGGCCCTCCCAGTTGAACTTGTACAACTGGTTCGGAGCCGGCCTGCTGCTGACGACAGCATTCCACGGAACGGCGGTCTCGGGACCATAGGCAAGCTCCTGCAGCACCTCGCCGGCCACCTGCAGGGTCTGTATCTCGCGCTGGCTGTTCTCCACCTTCTCGTCGTCCATCTTGTCGGTCAGGTAGTCCTGGACCTCCATCCCGGCCGCTCTGGCCTTCATCCTGAGGTTGACGTCCTTGCTGACAAGAGCCACGAAAGTCCCGGGATTGTTGTCCCTCACCCACATCGCCGTGGCAAGGATGCGGTGGTCCTGGATGTCGTCCTTGAAAAGGTCTTCATACTCTTCCGAGAACGGATGATTCGGCTCGACCTTGATCCAGCCGAGATTCTTCCCTATAGGAAGTCCGCCCTTGGCGAACGACTTGCCGGCGGATATCTTGTCCATCGAGCGCATGAAGCCGCGGGCATTGAATGCCAGGGTGTCGTTGCCCTTCTTGAACTTGTCTATCTCCTCGATCACCGCAATGGGTATCACGAGGTTGTTGTCTCCGAAATGACGTATTGCATTGTAGTCGTGAAGGAGGACGTTTGTGTCCAGAACAAAAATCTTAGGTTTGCCCATATCAGTCTTCGCCTTCGGCGTTTTGCATTAACGAATCAAGTATTGTCTGTATGCCGGATCTGGCAGATGCCTTCACGCGGACATCGGATGTACCGGGCACAGGATGCCCGAGAGGGAAGAACGCCACATCCTGGAGCAGGAGTTCGGCGTCCAGATAATCGAAATCCATGTCCCGTATCTGGATAATGGCGCCGGGGACTTCCGAGAACAGGATACGGACTATGTCGCTCTCCTGATAGGCCTTCATTATGCCGGAGATGTCTATCGACGCTCCGACCTCTCCGCCGGTCATCTGCTTCACTGTCTTCAGGAGGCCGCCGTAGCGCACCGTACCGCCGGACAGCACCACCTTGTCCTCCACGAGTTCCCGCACCACCTCGAAGCAGTCCATGAAATAATCGGCGTCATCGAGCTGCGGAGGCACGCCGCCTCCCAGGCCGAGGGTCTGTGCGAGGAGCGAGCCGCCGAGACGGTAGTCGGAAGTCTCGAACGGGATATACACTATCCAGCTTTGCGGATCGGGGACAAAGGCGGACGGACACGCACGGACGCAGGAGAATTTCGGATCGGCGGACCTGAACGGCTGCTTGACGAACATCTCGTCACCGTCTTCATCCGATTCGGCAAGCTGAGGCTTGAAGTTGACCTCGCTGCGTTCCTTGGTGCCGGAATAGGAATATGCGGAGAATTTCAATCCGAGGGCATCGATGTAGTCCGCAGCACTCTGCACGGAGCGATAGAATGCCGCCTGCGAGCCGACCCCGGCGGAATTCCATTTCCACAAGGCCTTGAGACGGAGGTCTCCCAGCCTGAAACTGCCACGGCACCATAGCGCATCTATGAGGGAGGCGGCGAGGCGCATCCTGGTATAGACGTCAGCAAATGCCAGCGGAAGCTGCTTCTCTGCAACCATGACATTACCCAGGTATTCATCCAGCCGGGACCGGTCCAGGTTGAGCTTGCCGAGCACCGGATCGAGGGTCTCGTCCACAATCTGCTCCCCTCCTTCATCCCCGTCCGCCACGCGTGAACGGTCCTCCGTCACAGCGGCGAGAAGCTCCGCAGGAGTGAGTTCCTGAGGCACACCGTCAAGGACGTATGTGGAATGCAACACTGAAGCCTTTTTTGCCATCGCTATATAAATTCGTGTAAATTTAGTTAAATTTGAATTCAGTTGCAACTATGACATTCGAAGAAAAAACATACGAAAGGCTTGTCAGCGAACTTTTTGACAGGCACCCGTCCGTGCAGAGCGCAGGATTCACCGCCGGGGCGTACAAACCGGGGCTGGAGGGTATGATGCGCTTCGACAGCGCCCTCGGACATCCATGGCAGAGATTCAGGACCATCCATGTGGCCGGGACCAACGGCAAGGGTTCGGTGAGTTCCATGCTCGCCGCCGCTCTGGCGGCTTCAGGTCTCCGGACAGGGCTATATACTTCACCCCATCTCGTGGATTTCCGCGAGCGCATCAAGATTATTGAGCCAAGCGGTTCTGACTGCTCCTCCGGCAAGACCGTGGCCACCCGTGGCTCCGTAAACGGGGGGACCGCAAGCGGAGCGCAGCGGTGGGATGAGCGCGGAGCGCGAAGTCTTGCGGAGGAGACAGTCAGACCGCAGGCCTCCATGATCCCGAAGGAGGCGGTATTCGATTTCCTGACAGGGAACGGAATGGAGGGTTTGTCATTCTTCGAGATCACCACCGGCCTGGCATTCAAATGGTTCGCAGACCAGGAAGTTGACGTTGCCGTAATCGAAGTCGGGCTGGGCGGACGCCTCGACAGCACCAACATCATAGAGCCCGAACTGAGCATAGTCACCAGCATAGGCCTGGACCACTGTGCAATGCTCGGCAACACCCGTGCGGCAATAGCCGGTGAGAAAGCGGGCATATTCAAGCCGGGAGTCCCCGCCCTGGTGGCGGCACGCGATGAGGAAACGGCTCCCGTATTCGAGGAAAAAGCCGCATCCGTCCACTGCCCGCTGTTCTTCGCAGACGATTTCACGGAAGCCGGCGAGGACGATATCAGATCCCTTGACCTCCAGGGGCCGTGTCAGTCGATGAACCTGAGGACGGTGCTTTCCGCCCTCGAACTACTCGGCATCGCCCCTGACATGGATGCCATCTCCAAAGCAGCCGCCATCACAGGATTCCACGGCCGCTGGGAAAGGATACTTGACAATCCGGAGGCAATCTGCGACATAGGACACAACCCTGCCGCCCTTGAGATCAATTTCGGCCGGCTGAAGGAGCTGGGACGCCCGCTGGTCATCGTATATGGCATCATGGCGGACAAGGACCTCGACGGCATAGCCCCGCTCATGCCTGCCGGTGCCGAATACATACTGGCCGCACCCGGCACCGAACGCGCCCTCAAGGTCAGTGACCTGCATTCAAGGCTGAAAGCCCTCCGTCCCGACCTCCGCATCTCCGCCGCCGGATCAGTGGCAGAGGCCGTGGAGAAGGCCATAGGGACAGCCTCAGGCATACCCGGCAGCCTGATTTACATCGGTGGCAGTACTTTTGTAGTATCGGAGGCCGTGACATATCTGAATACAACATTATGAAAACCTTTATACAGACATTATCAGCGGTTGCGCTGATTGCCATGACCATGGGATTCACTTCAAAGGCACAGGACAAGGACGGGCACGAACTCGTCTCATTGTGGAAATCATACTATTCCGCCGTCGACAACGACAAACCTAAAGAGCAGACTGACATACTGGACAGGATCAAGAAAGAAGCGAAGTCCAGGCACCTCGTATGGGACTACTACGATGCATGCGAAAAATATGTGGAAAGCGCCAATTCCAGGGACTGGAAGCACTCCGAAGAAAGGAGGGCCGACAGGGACAGGGAGATCGAGGAGTTCGGGGAGCCCGTCGCCTCATTCTTCCTGAAGCAGAGCGGCTGGTCCACCGAAGCGGGAGAACTCCTGGACTTCGTCACCACCAACAGGCAGAAACTGCTCTCAGGGAAGAACATACAGTTCTATGAACATGACGGATCCCTCTCCCGCGACGGATTCGGGGAAATGCTCAGGCCGCTTCTGGCGAATGATTACGAATACGCACTCTGGAGCATGATGCTCAAGGACGCCGGTGACAGCAGTGTGAAGGAGAAGCTCAAGACAGAGGCAAGGAGCCATTTCAACGGGTCATACCCCATGGATGCCCTGACGGAATACGTGACCGGCATCAAAGGACGCAGCGACAACAAGGAGGCCTGCGCTTCCTTCATCGCACGTTATGAAGGCAAGGCAGTGTCGCTGCTCGCAAAGCAGGAACTGATCCTGGACAGATACCAGGCTCTGAAACGGTTGCCGGAAGGCACAAGCGCCCAGTTCCTGGCACTGAAGAAGGATTGCGAAGCGTTCGCGGCCGCACAGAAGAATTTCTCAGGTACCGAAAAGAGCATAGCCTCATGCTGCACCTGTCCGGAACTGATCCTGGACGAACTTACCTGCAAGAAAGCCGGCTACGACATAAAGAACGGGAAACTGACGCTGACTGCGCGCAACCTGGACAAGGTCCGCCTGCAGATCCTCGATGGGAAGAACAAGGTCTTCGACCGTGTCATCGACAACCCGGCACGCAGTTTCTACTCCATGGACACGATGCGCGTCGACCTCCCGGCGCTCAATGATGCCGATTATGACATCGTGCTCAAGGCGGACGGCATTGCCGACAAGGAGGGTCAATACATCAAACGCAGCCTGTCCATCGCCACCAGGAAGAATGCCGGCGGATACGGCGTGTTCGTGGCCGACCATATCACCGGAGAACCCGAGAGATGTGTGGACCTCATTCTCAAGGACCAGGAAGGAAAGGTCGTGGCCGACTTCAAGGGACTGGGCCTCGACGGATTCACGGACATTCCGGGAAATATGGCAAAAGCCCTGGAAAAGAACGGAAAATGGGTCACGCTGGAGGCATCCTGCAAAGGCGCGGACGGAATCTTGAGGAAATCACCGGAAGAGCATATATACAATTACCGCTATGGAAGCGATAATGACATGGAAGAGCGTGAGTTCTGCCGCATTTTCACTGACCGCAGCGCATTCAACCCGGACGAGACCGTGCATTTCAAGGCAGTCCTCTATTCGGGCATACTCCGATACAAGGCAATGGCCGGGAAGAACGTGGAGATACGTCTCACCGATGCCGAGCGCAACGAGGTCGGGACCATCAAGGCAACCACCAACGAATTCGGATCCGCAGCCGGAGATTTCGTACTGAAAAGAGGCCGCAAGAACGGAAGTTATACAATATCCGTCATCTACGGCGGAAAGACTATCGCTCAGAAAAGGATTGACGTGGATGATTTCGTCCTGCCGACCTTCGCCATCAACTGGGACAGGAACGACACGCAGCCACATCCCGGCGACACGGCCATAGTGTCAGGATGCATCAAGTCCTACTCCGGTCACTCCCTCGGCGCAGCGGATATCACCTATACGGTCAACAAGTCCGGACAGGACATCGCCTCTGGGGAACTCGACACCGACACCATGGGCAATTTCCGCATCACCATCCCGACGGAAAAGGACGACAACTGGCAGTACTATCAGGTGACCATAAAGGCAGTGGATGCCACCGGGGAGACCATGGAATTCAGCCGCAGCGTCACCGTCCGCAAGCCTGATGAAAAGCCGACGGAGTATTTCTTCGAACCCGTGGACGAAAAAGGCAAGGGCATCGCGCTCCGCACGGTGGCGGGCCGGAAACCGGCATGGGCCGTGGTCGAACTCTACGGCACCGGAGGACAGATGATTGACAGGAGGATAGTCACAATGAAGCCAGAAGGGGATTCCCCTGCAAGCGCCGTCATCCGGTACGACTACCTGGGGAAATACCCTGACGTACTGACACTCAACGTACTGTATTTCCAGAACAGTAATTCATATCAGTACCAGCACGTAGTGAGACGGCCTGACGACTCATGGAAGATACCCGTGAGATTCAGCCGGTTCCTCGACACCACCCTTCCGGGCGCCACATACACGTTCAGCGTCAGCGCAGCACCGGGTGTGGAGTGCGTCGCAAGCGTCTTCGACAAGAGCACGGAGACAATAATGGGGAATGCATGGACAGCCATAGAACCCGGACTGGTACCTGCAACATCCCTCAACTACAGTTGCAGTACCGGAGAGGACTTCTGCTCTTTCCCTATCTACGACAGGGGGCCGGTCATACCGCTTTTCACCGATACCGGAAAATCCTACGGACCTGTCATGGGATTCGGAAGGAGGGTGCTCAGCAAGGCGGTCGCCATGACCGCATCCAACGATGCCATGGTGTACGCGGACGCTTTGGAAGTGCGGGATGACGGACTTGCAGTCACAGTGGAAGAAGCCGTGGCAGAGGAGACCAGGGAGGACGGATACATCCGTGAGAACTTCGCCAACACCATTGCATGGGAGCCTTTCCTGAGGTCCGATGCTGACGGCAATATCAGTTTCAGGTTCACCAACGCCGACAAACTTTCCACCTATTATGTGCAGATATTCGTGCATGACCCTTCGATGAACAACGGCACCGTACGCCGCGAGATGAAGGTCACCCTGCCCGTGAAAATCGCAGTGGTACAGCCGCAGATCCTCTATGAAGGTGACCGGTACGTCATGAACACCACCCTTTCCAACAGCATGGACAAGGAGATAAGCGGCAAGGTGGCGGTGACACTTCCCGACGGCTCCGTCAAGGAGACGAAAGTCATCATCCCTGCCGGAGGCACCACATCCATAGGACATGAAATCCCTGTCCTGAAAGCGGAGGACATGGACATCAGGATCACCTTCACCGCCGACAACGCCGAATACGGCTCCGACGGTGTACTGATACGCATCCCTGTCAGAAAGGCGTTCCAGGAGATCACAGAAGCCCATTCAGCACTCCTTCTTGCAGGCGATGACCGCGAGGCGCTTATCGAAAGGCTCCGTGCAGAATTCGTCAACCTGCCGGGAAGCAACGCCACCGTACGCGACATATCCATAAGGCAGATGCTCGAGGAGGCCATTCCGGAAAGGATAGAGCCTAAGAGCGACAATGTCGTCGCCCTCACAGAGGCCCTGCTGGCTTCATATCTTCTCGGCGGTCTCAATTCCCCTGTCCTGGAAAAGGTCCTGGCCTGCCGCAATGCGGACGGAGGCTTCGCATGGTTCAAGGGCATGGACTCCTCCCCTATCCTGACAGCCCTCGTGCTCCAGAGATTCGCTCTCATGGATCTGAAGGTCAAGGGCAAGGAAAGCGTAAATTATCTGGACAAGGCTTATTTCTCAATCAACAGGAGACCTTACTGGTGCGGATGGATCACGATGCAGCAATATGTCTATGTGCGCTCGCTGTACGCCGAAGTGCCATTCAGCGCCAAGGGTATCGGGAGCAAGGAATTGAAGGAGTTCCGTCAGGATGTCAAGACCTATCTGGCTCCGGCAAAGGAACGCGGACTCAACGGGATGATCCTTGCCAAGGCGCGCAGGGTGAAGACCCTTCAGGCGCTTAGCGGAAGCCTGGACGGCATCTCGCTGGCAAAGGCATGGGGGATCAGGCTGGCCACCGGCAGCAGGCTGGAGAAGTCACTCGGAAAAGACATCGCATCGCTCGTGGAGTATGCCGTGCCGCACAAGAGCGGCGGGTACTATTTCCCTAATGCCGTCATGCCGTTCAGAGGCCTCATCGAAAGCGAACTGTACGCCCACACCATGCTTTGCGACCTCATGGAGGAAAGCGGGCACGGCGACATCGCTGACGGAGTACGCCTGTGGATGATGGTCCAGAAGGAAACCCAGCAGTGGGGTGACGACCCGGCATTCATCGAAGCCCTCAACTCCGTATTCCACGGATCCGAAGAGATGCTCGCTACCAAGGTTGTAGCCCTGAAGGGCAGCACATACATCCCGTTCAAGGACATCAAGGCGGCCGGCAACGGATTCACCGTGGAGCGTAGTTATTACCGTGACGGCGAACTGCTCAAGGACGGCGACCCGCTTCATGTCGGAGACAGGATCACTGCCAAATACAGCATCTGGAACGAGGAGAACCGCAGTGTCGTACGCCTGACCGCTCCTCGCTGCGCAGCACTCAGACCTATCGACCAGACCTCCGGATACGGATGGGGATACTACCGCAGCGTGCTTGCAGACCGCACGGAGTTCTGGTTCGACTCTTACCCTGAGGAAAAGACCACCCGCACCGAGGAGTTCTTTGTGACCCAGGAGGGTGAATTCCAGTCCCCTGTCACAACCATCGAATGCCTGTATGCAGACCATTATCGTGCAAATGACACCGGACGCATGGCTACAAACGTGGAATAACCGGATTAATATAAAATTGAAAATGAAAAAGACCTTAATGCTTGTTTGCGCCTTCACGGCATGCGTGCTGGCAAACGCACAAAGTTTCGAATCCAGGACTTTCAAATCCGCAAAAGGAGAAGAGCTGCTCTATCAGGAGCTGGACCCCGTTGCCAAGGCAAAGGGAAGCAAGTATCCTCTCGTCATTTTCCTCCACGGAGCCGGAGAGAGGGGCAATGACAACAAAGCCCAGCTGACACATGGCTCCGGCGTGTTCCTGAATCCGTCAAATGCGGAGAAATACCCCGCCTACGTTTTATTTCCGCAGTGTCCCGAAGGCACCACCTGGGCATACGATGCGGCCAGCACGCCGACCTGGAGCACGCTCCCGCAGAATCTTCCGACTGACAACCCCGAATCAACGATGTCAAGGCTGCTGATAGAATTCATCAAGGATTTCATAGCGTCACACCCTGACATCAATACCAAAAGAATATACATCACCGGTCTTTCCATGGGCGCAATCGGCACTTTCGACATAGTGAGCAGGCATCCTGAACTTTTTGCCGCGGCGGTCCCGATCTGCGGCTGCGTCAATCCTGCCAAACTCATCGCGGCTAAAGATGTCAGCTGGTCCATATATCACGGGGAGAAGGACGGCGTAGTCCCTACATCGGGCTCCAGAGAAGCATACAAGGCGCTCAGCGCAGCCGGAGCAAATGTAAGGTACAAGGAGTTCGCAGGCTGCGACCACGGCAGCTGGAATCCGGCATACAACGAAGCGGATTTCCTGTCCTGGATCTTCAAACAGCACAAGTAGAGACCGGAAAAAGCGGGGCGACGTCAGATCTTTTCAATGTCGGATGACCGGAGCCATCCCTGACGGCCGTCGGCAAGTTCGACATTATGCCACTCCCCGACTTCGTCGAGAAGTTTGACCTCCGTTCCTTCGTGAAGGACGAAGAGGTCCTTGGCCGATTCGCTTCCCGGAGAGCTCTTGACAGGACATACGGCGCGTGTGACCACGGCCCCGTCGGATTTGCGGTAGTCCGCCCTCTGCCAGAAAGCGAAGCTGAGGCACATGGCAGCCAGGATCAGGGTGACCAGGCCACCGAAGAAACCGGCCTTCCTGGTTCCTTCCCTCCCGGACAGCAGGAAGGTCAGCGCCAGCGCAAGCGTGGCGGCTAACAGGATGAGGAACAATGCGGCCCACCCGTCGGATGACATCAGCCAGCACATCTTCCTGCCCAGAGTCTTCAGGAAGAACTCCGGCACTTCCTCGATCTTGTCCTGCACCATGCTGCGGGCAAACTCAAGGTTATATTTGGCATCGGAATATGACGGGTCAAGCTTGAGCGCCCTTTCATAATTCAGGATGGCATGGGCGACATCTCCGTCCTTGTAGAACGCATTGCCTAAGTTGTAATACAATTCCGGGGATTCCACGCCCGATCCGCATATCGATGACCATGCCTTGGCGGCCTCACCCCACAGACCGGCGGAGTATGCCTCGTTACCGGCCACCCAGAGGGAATCTGCGTATGCATTCTCAGCCGCATCCATCCCCGACGGGATAAGCATGAGCAGTGCTGCAACTGCTGCAGCGGCAGAAAGCGGTTTCACTCTTTTCATATTTTCATCAAGGGCGGAGATCACATTCACCGCCTGCTCGTAATGTGCATTCATGGCCTCATGACCTGAGTCCGGAGAATAACGGGCATACTCGCATGCATCCAGAAGTCCCACGAATTCAGAAGCCAGACCCTCTCCTGCACCTTTCTCCTGCAGGCGGGAGGCGATATTCTCCTTCGTCATCTCAGCGGCATCCATGTTCAACTTGTCCGAAACGAATCCGAGCAGGGCACGATGGAGCTCCTCATAGAATGCCGTGTAAAGATTCTTGGACAGATAGTCGCCCGCCTGTGAGAGACGCTTGCGGGCCATCATGGTGGCCGAGCGTTTCCTGCTCCCGACTACATCGGCACGCCTTGCCGCCATGCCGCGGAACACAAAATACAGCGCGGCGGCCAGCAGAAGCAGCAGGACAGCAATTAGCCAGAACAGGCCGGAACCAGCGAAGAACGCACCTACCGGAGCGAATGAAGGGAGTTTTGTACTGATGAAACGTATGTCGTTGCCAAGGTTCTTGACATCCTTGCGGTTGATGCTCTGCACAAGTTGCCCGGCGCTTTCCGTACCCGTATCGGCACCCTTTGCGACCCTGACAGGCATCTCCTTGCTGCTGAGCGTCACATATTTCTTGGTATTGACATCGAAATAGGTGTATTCCACCGGCTCTATAACGAACTCACCATGGCTGCGCGGGATGAATGGATACTCAAATGACTTTCCTCCCTGCACGTCAGTGGTCTTCACGTCATACACCTCAAAATCCGGAGGGAAATTGACTTTTGGAGCCTCCAGGAGGGCCGTGTTCCCGCGACCGGTCACAGTTACCCTGAGCGATGCTGCGTCATGCGTCTTCAAGGAGTCCTTTGCCAGGGACACCTCCATGTTGAACACACCGACACCACCCTTGAAAGAGGCAGGGGCTCCGGCAGGAAGCGCGTTCACATGCACCTTGACAGGACCGGTCCCGACCCTCTTGCGCACCGTCTGGTATTCGTCCTGGAAGAAACTGTCGAAGATGCTTCCTGTTGATACGCGTGGAGCGACCACGTTTACGAGGCATACCAGTTCGGATGCGTCTATGGTCAGGTCTCCCGCCTGCTGCGGGATGAGGTTCCAGCCACGTATGACGGCTGCGTTGTAGATCTTGTCACCTATGGTCTCCCTACGGAATTCGATATTTGACGGAGCCTGGGTCTCCTGGCTCCAGAAACCGTCGAAGGAAGGGAACTTGGCATCCTCGAATCCCACGATGTTCGCCCTCTGGTAGAGTTTGAGCGTTGCCGAGATGGTTTCGCCCACGATCGCAGAAGTCTTGCTCAGTGACAGGCGCAGGAAGATATCATCGTTCGAGACCGTACCTGCCTGGGAAGAGGAATTCCGTTCCTGTCCTGAAGACTGCCCCTGGGACTGCTGTGAGGACTGCGCCTGCTGACCGTCGGACACGACCTCTATGGAGTGCTGTCCGGAACTCAAAGTCTCCCCCTTGACTGTGGCAGTGGCGGCCGGAAGCGTGAACTTGCCGGTGCTGCGCGGCATGAGGATGTAGGAATATGTGGTCTCAGCCGATTTGGTGCGCTGACCGTTGATGATACTTATGGAAGTCGATGTGCCTTTCTGAGGTCCCCAGACCAATTTGAAATCATCCGGAGCATTCCACTGGAAATCCGATGGCGCATTCTCCCCGGATATGATAAAGGTCAGCGTAAACTGCTCGTCCAGCGCCACTATGTCCGGAGCCTTCACCTTGACACTTGTCTGCGCCATAAGGGCCGCGGACATGGAAAGTGTCAGTATTATCGATATCAATCGTCTCATTACCAATTCTTTTCTTTCTGTTTTGACTTCAGCAGGGCGGCCTTCTCCTTGTTGACCTTGTCCTGAGTCTCAGCCTCCTTGGCCTGGATGGCCTTCAGCATCTGCTGTGCCTGCTGCTGGGAGATCTTAGGCTCCGGCTGAGGCTGTTGCTGCTGGTCCTGATTCTGATCCTGGTTGTCCTGGTTCTGGTCAGGCTGCTGATTCTGATCATTCCGGTCGTTCTGATCCTGATTATCGTTGTTCTGATTCTGGTCTTGATTCTGATCCTGGTTGTCCTGGTTCTGATCCTGATTCTGGTCGTTATTGCCTCCGCCGCCGTTCTGCTGGTTCTCCAACATCTTCTTGGCGTAGATGTAGTTCTCCTTTGCGTCCAGGTCGCCAGGATTCTGAAGCAGTGAATTGCGGAATGCCTCCACTGCAGCGGCGTAGTCCTTCTTCTGAAGGGCGACATCTCCTGCATTGAAATGATAGTCGGCGGATCCGGCCACTTCCCTGATGGTCTCCAATGCCTTACCGGCACCGTCATAATCCTGCTGACGGTACAGGTCGTTGGCAAGATTGTACTGCCCTGCCACGGACATGGAGTCCTTGACCACCGCCTTGCGGTAATCTATTTCGGCATTCTTGAAATCCCCCTTATGGAACTTGCGGTTGCCGGCACGCACATCATGTCTGTCCACCTGGGCGAAGGCCTGGACGGACAGCAGGGAAAGACATATCAAAAACAAATATTTCCTCATTCGAAAAGTCTCTTTCTGGCCCGGCGCTCGCCTATCAGCATCTCAATCACGAGAAGCAGCAGGGCTCCGCCGAAGAAATACATGAACTGCTCGTCATATTCCTCGAAGACAACCGAATTGAACGTCTCGTCCTCAAGGTTGCGTATATCGTCTACGATAGGGTTAAGGCCGAATTCTTCATTACCCGCGTGAACATAGGCCCCGTTACCCGCAGCGGCTATCTCCTTGAGAGTATCCTCATCGAGCCTGGTCACGACGATATTGCCGTCGTTGTCCTTCATGAGGTCTCCGCCCTTCGGAATCGGCTGTCCCCTCAGGGAGCCGACACCTACCGTATATATCTTGATACCCGTCTCCGCTATCTGCCTGGCAGCGTCCACGGCATCGTCCTCATGGTTCTCTCCGTCCGTTATCACAATTATGGCGCGGCTCTTCTCGCTCTGGGCGCTGAAACTCTTGGCGGCAGTGTACAGGGCATCGCCAATGGCCGTTCCCTGCACCGGAACAGACTCGGTGGATATGGAGTTCAGGAACATCTTGGCAGACACATAATCGACGGTGATAGGCAGCTGCACGAACGATGAACCTGCAAATATGATGAGGCCGATACGGTCACCGTCCAGCCTGTCCACAAGGCGCGAGATAGCGAGTTTCGCCCTTGACAGACGGTCAGGGGAATAATCCTGGGCCAACATGGAATTGGACACGTCCAGACATATCATGATTTCAGCGCCCTGCGTCTCGCGCTGTGCCAGTTTTGCACCGACACCCGGTCTTGCCATACCGATGACGAAAAGGGCGAATGCAAGGGCGAACAGTATCGTACGCCACCATCCCTTGGACCCGGACCATGACGGCATAAGGGCGTCCACAAGCACCTCGTCCCCCAGCTTCAGTTTGCGGCGGTGTCTGAGGAAGCGCATCACGCCGTACCCCGCTATTATGACAGGGACCAGAAGCAGCAGCAGCAGATATCCGGCATTTGCAAAGTAAAGCATTACGGCATCCTCCTAATTAAAAGTCCCAACAATATCTCAAGCAGCAGGCAAACCAGCGCGACTATGCCGAAGCGTGCGAAGAGTTCCTTATACACAGGGAAACTGTCCACCGTCGTGCGGGCCGTCTCCATCTTGTTGATTTCCGAATAGATCTCGGCAAGTTTGGTATTGTCCGTGGCCCGGAAATACTTTCCGCCCGTAGTCTCCGCGATTTCCTTGAGCAGGTCTTCGTCTATCTCAACCTGCAGGTCCCTGGTCTCCATACCCCATGGGGTCATGACCGGATAAGGTGCGGTACCGTTGGCTCCTACACCTATCGTATAAACCCTTATTCCATAGGTCTTCGCTATCTCCGCCGCAGTCTGCGGGGCGACCTCACCGCTGTTGTTGACACCATCCGTAAGGAGAATGACCACACGGCTCGGAGCTTCGGAATCCATCATCCTCGCAACCGCAGTCGCAAGTCCGTTGCCTATGGCGGTACCATCCTCGATGAGGTCCGTCTGCACCTCCTTCATGAGGTTGATGAGCGTCGAGCGGTCGGTGGTCAGAGGGCACTGCGTGAAACTCTCACCGGCAAAGACCACTATACCCATCCTGTCCCCCGGCCTCTGGGATATGAATTCTATGGCGATGTCCTTGGCGGCATTGATGCGGTCAGGCTTGAAGTCCCTGGCAAGCATACTGGTGGACACGTCCATGGTCAGGACAATGTCGATGCCCTCCGTGTCTATCTTCTCCACGTCACTGGATGAGCGCGGTCTGGCAATGGCGAGGACTATCATGACCAGGGCTATGGTCCTGAGGACGAAAGGAAGATGACGGAGCACTGCGAGCGCCGACATCCCTTCCTGCATCCATGGCGCTGAAGCCGACACACGCATATGGGGGCGCCTTCCCTTTATCTCAAGCCACAGATAATGCGCTATGAGAAGCAGAGGGACGGCAAGGAGCCAGAGCAATTTCGGGTATTCGAAAAACATCACTTGACCTCCTCTTCTATCTCCGCCTGGTATGTGCTTGTGACAAATCTCACGGCCAGAGGCAGAGCCCTGGCGTTGTCCTCGTCACCGGCGGTGTATTTGGCAAATTTGACGAAATCGGCCCGTTCGAACAGTTCCTTGAGCTCGCCGTATAACTCAGGCGTCAGGTCAGGATTGCCCTTGAGGGCATCGAAAAGCTCCGCAGTGGTCATCTCCGGAGCATCCACCCCGAAACGCTCGTCGATGTAGGTCTTGAGCGTGTCGGTGATGCCGGAATAGAACATCTTCTGCTTCTCCGGAGCCCAGTACTTGTCCCCACGGTACTTCTCGAGCTGCCTCAGCGCCACTATGTAGGCCGGTTCCTTCCCGGCAGCCTCTCCTGCAAGCTTTCTGCGATGGCGTATTATCAGATACACGACCAACGCGACAAGCAGGGCGAAAACAAGGGAAGCGCCAACCCATGGCAGGATTTCGGCCGCAGTCACAGGATATCGCATCTGATCCTTGATATCATGGATCTCGAAGGTCGCGGTATCAACGGGCATGGTCTTGACATCAATCTCCTGCCCGTCGAAAAGAAGAGTGTCCGTCCTGCCGTTGACAGTCAGCTGGACAGGGATCGCGGGCAGTTCGTAGTGCCCCTCCTCGAACGGGGCGAGCACTATGCTGGCCCTGATGTTGAAAAGACGCTTTGCAGGATCCTTCCTGGGTCCCATGGCCTTGATGGTATCCAGCTGCCAGCCCCTCACCAGGGTCAGGGTATCGCTGGAATGCTCCTTGAAGTCCGCCAGTCCCAGGTTGGTCCCGGTCCTGACGCTGTCGATCTCCACTCCGTATTCTATCTGGTCCGCGATGAGTATGGAATCCCTCGGCTGGAGCTGCTTGAGATAAGCCTGCCCTCCGGGAACGATGTCCAGCATCGCGGCCAGTATCACTAACAATAGTCTCATCTGTTGTTGAAGAGGGACATCAGCCCCTTGACGTAATCACCGTCAGTGGAGATGTCCACATTGTCTATCTGATATTTGTTGAACAGGCGCTGCTCACGCAATGCCAGGTCGCTGAACCAGGCCGAATAGCTCCGGCGCACTTTGCGGCTGTCGGTGTTGATCCAGGCCGAGCGTCCTGATTCGCTGTCCTTTATATGCACAAGGCCCATGGCGGGGATGGTCTCCTCTCTGGGGTCATGTACTTTTATCACTGAAAGGTCGTGCCTTCCCACCGCCACCTTGAGAGCGTCCTCATAACGCGGATTGCCCTGGCTGTCGGCATCTATCATATCGCTCAGGAGGAATGCCGTACATTTCTTCTTGATGGCATTGGTAAGGTATCGCAGGGCACCACCGATATCGGTGCCGTCGGAAGTAGGCTGGAGTTCCAGCATCTCCCGTATAATATGCAGGAGATGGGAGCGGCCTTTTCCAGGAGGGATGAATTTCTCGACATGGTCGGAAAAGAACAGGGCCCCGACCTTGTCGTTGTTGATGATAGCGCTGAACGAAAGGACGGCCGCTATCTCGGCGAGAAGCTCGCGCTTGGTCTCCCCGACTGTGCCGAACAGCCCGGAACGGCTGACATCCACAAGCAGGACCACGGTCAGCTCGCGCTCCTCCTCGAACACCTTGACATAAGGGCTGCGGAGACGGGCCGTGACGTTCCAGTCCATATTGCGCACGTCGTCCCCCCACTGGTATTCACGCACTTCGCTGAAGGCCATACCACGCCCCTTGAAGGCGGAATGGTACTCTCCGGCGAACACCTGGTGGGAGAGAGCTTTCGTCTTGATCTCTATCTTCCGGACCTTCTTCAGGAGGTCTGTCGCATTATGGGACGATGACGGCATTGATCACTTTCTCGATAATATCCTCGGTAGTGACATTCTCGGCCTCGGCTTCGTATGTGAGGCCGATACGGTGGCGGAGCACCTCAGGACATACGGCGCGCACATCCTCAGGGATCACATATCCGCGGCGCTTGATGAAGGCATATGCTTTCGCAGCAAGGCTGAGGGAGATGCTGGCACGAGGTGAAGCACCATAGGAGATGAGGTCCTTTAGTTCGCCCAGGCCGTACTCCTCAGGGGTCCTGGTGGCATATACTATATCAACTATATATCTTTCTATCTTTTCGTCCATGTAAACTTCGCGGACAACCTGACGGGCGCGGACAATATCCTCAGGGCTGACAACCGGCTGCGCCTTCGGGAACTCTCCGGAATTGTTCATCCTGACGATGAGTTTCTCCTCGTCCTTCTTCGGATATCCGACCACTACCTTCAGCATGAAACGGTCCACCTGGGCCTCCGGGAGAGGATAGGTGCCTTCCTGCTCGATAGGGTTCTGGGTTGCGAGCACGAGGAAAGGCTCCGGCAGCCTGTAGGTCTCCTCGCCAAGTGTCACCTGACGCTCCTGCATGGCCTCGAGAAGGGCTGACTGCACCTTCGCCGGCGCACGGTTGATCTCGTCCGCCAGCACGAAGTTGGCGAAGACAGGGCCCTTGTGCACCTCGAAACGCTCGTTCTTCTGTGAATAGATGAGGGTACCGGTGACGTCGGCAGGAAGGAGGTCCGGAGTGAACTGGATACGGCTGAACTTGGCATTGACAGCCTGTGACAGGGTGCTTATGGCCAAGGTCTTGGCAAGTCCCGGGACACCTTCGAGAAGGATATGTCCGTTGGCCAGGAGGGCTATCATGAGGTTCTCCACAAGATGCTTCTGTCCTACTATCACCTTACCCATCTCAATAGACAGGATATCAACGAAAGCGCTCTCCTTCTGGATGCGTTCATTGAGTTCCTTGATGTTTACACTTTCCATATATTTTGATATTTTTGCATCCGTTATGCGTTACAAAATCACTCTTTCCTACAACGGCGCGGACTTCTGCGGGTGGCAGATCCAGCCTTCCGCCCCATCCGTCCAGGAGACTCTCGAAAAGGCTCTCACAACGCTCCTGAAAGACGAAACAAAGGTCACGGGAGCAGGCAGGACCGATACGGGGGTCAACGCCGCCGGCTATGTCGCACACTTTGACACAGTCGGAGAGATCGATTGCGCACAAATTTGCTACAAATTAAATGCCATTCTACCTCCAGCCATAGCCGTGAGCGGAATTTCCGCAGTCAGAGACGACTTCCATTCCCGCTTCGATGCGACAAGGCGCAAATATACCTATTTTTTGCATAGGGTGAAGGACCCGTTTGCGGATAATTTCTCCTATTTCTACGGTTATCCGGGATTGGACGTCGATGCAATGAACCGTGCCGCCGGAATGCTTCTCGGCACCCACGACTTCAGCAGTTTCGAAAAAAGCGGCGGAGACAACAAGACCTCCATCTGCACCATCTCGAAAGCCGTATGGAGCACCTACGAGCCCCTGGTGCGCAGCCATCCCGCCGGACCGGATCCGCAGTACCTGAGATTCGACATCGAGGCCGACAGGTTCCTCCGCAATATGGCCAGGGCCGTAGTCGGCACGCTGCTCGAGGTGGGCCGCGGCAAGCGCAGCCCCGCGTCAGTGGCGGAGCTGCTGGAGGCGAAGGGCCGCTGCGCGGCGGGCGAAAGCGTACCGGGGCACGCGCTCTTCCTGTCGGGAATAGAATATTAATATATTCTGCCTCCAATCTTTTTCGGTAAAACCAAGAAATTTGGCTATATTTGCAGATTAGCCCGCCATGGGTCCGGAATTTGTAATTATAAACCGAAAAAAGATATGATTCTCGAAACATTTTCTCTCATTGAGATGGCAACCAAGGGTGGCTGGCTCATGCTTGTCCTCCTCATCCTCTCCTTCATCGCAATCTACATCTTCGGAAAGAAGTGGTGGATAATCCGCCAGGCCGGAAAGATCGACAAGGATTTCGTCATGGATATCCGTGACTACATCCACGAAGGCAAACTCAAGTCCGCACAGACGCTCTGCACCAAGTATGATGCTCCGGTGGCACGTATGATCGAGACCGGCATCATCCGTATCGGCAAGCCTGCGGCAGACATCCAGGCAGCCATCGAGAACGCCGGCAACGTTGAGGTTGCAAGACTTGAGAAAGGACTCCCGTACCTCGCAACCATCGCCGGAGGTGCTCCTATGATCGGATTCCTCGGCACCGTCATGGGTATGATCCAGGCTTTCTTCAACATGGCCAACGCAGGCAACAACATCGATATCACCCTGCTCTCCAGCGGTATCTACACAGCAATGGTGACAACGGTGGGCGGACTTATCGTAGGTATCCTCGCATACTTCGGCTACAACTACCTCACCGCCCGGATATCAAGCCTCGTGTACAGCATGGAGAGGGCTTCCATCAAGTTCATGGACGCACTCAGCGAGAACGAGACAAAAACCTCTAATCCGGAAGAATAATGGCAATCAAGAGAACATCCAGGCCGGACCCGAACATGTCCATGTCCTCAATGACGGACATCGTGTTCCTCCTGCTCATCTTCTTCCTGGTGACCTCCACCCTGGTCAACCCCAACGCCCTCAAGCTCCTCCTTCCGAAGAGCACCGGGCAGGTGGGCGCAAAGGCCACGGTGAGCGTTTCCATCAAGGATTGGGGGGACGACCGTTACACATACCACCTCAACGGGGACCAGGAACCTATATCCATGGAAGAAGTTGAGGACGGGCTCGTGGAACTCCTCCAGAGTGAGGAGGACCCTACATTCTCCATCTACTCTGACGAGTCAGTACCTGTCGGCGAGATCGTCCAGGTGATGAACATCGCCAAAAGGAACCACTACAAGGTGATACTTGCGACACAACCGGAATAATCTGAAATGGTTGACAACGAGCACAATTCAAATATCATCGGCGTCGTATTGACGCTGGTGGCCCATCTGTGCCTGTTGGGTATCCTGTCATTTTCCGGCCTGACGTACATCTATCCGCCGCCTCCGGAAAGCACTTTCCTGCTTGATTTCCAAGAGGACGAGGAAGTGCCTCCGATGATCCAGGAACGCCATGGCCGGCAGCCGCAGGCAGAAGAAGTGGAGAAGGAGAAGCCGGTGGAGCTCGTGCAGAAGAGCGAGTCCCCTGTCGTATCGAAGAAACCGAATCTGACTCCTGAAGCGATACCTGACGATCACGGGGATGTCGAAGTGCCGAGCCCTGAGCCGAAGAAGGAAGAGATCAACAAGAACGCACTCTTCCCGGGTATGGCGAAGAAGGACACCACTCTCACCGCACCTCATGCCGCAACGGAGGCATCGGATAAATTCAAGGCAGGACAGGCCACGGGCAACACCACCACCGGCAAGACGGACGGCAAGCCTAACGCCAGGCTCAAGGGCAGGAACACCGTGGGACAGATACCACGCCCGGCATATAACGTCCAGGAGAGCGGCACCGTAGTCGTGAGCATCTGGGTGGACAATTACGGCAACGTGACCAAGGCCATTCCGGGAGCGGACGGCACTACGGTCACTGACAAGACCCTGTGGAGCGCTGCGCGCAACGCGGCAATGGACACGCATTTCAACCAGAGTGCGGACGCCCCGGCAATGCAGGAAGGTACGATAACCTATATTTTCAATTTAAAATAATGACGTGAGTCATTGAGAAAAATCAACAATGGACCAATTTTCAAAAGAAGGCCGCAGATTGAGACCTAGAAAAGCAGCTGGGACAGCTGCGAAATCAGAAAAGGTGGAGTATCATTCCACAGAACACAGATCCTACGGGGAGCACAAGTCTTTTGGCGGACACAAACCGTACGGAGAGCACAGATCATACGGCGACCACAGGCCGCGTGGTGAGCACAGGCCTTATGGCAATGACCGCAATTCCGGAAGCGAGGGCAGAAGCAGTTTCAGCAGCCGTCCTGACGGCGGGAGGAAGCCATACGGCGAACACAGGCCATACGGCGAGCATAAGTCCTTCGGAGAACGCAAATCCTTCGGAGAGCATAAGAGCAGTTTCAGCAGCCGTCCTGACGGCGAAAGGAAACCATACGGAGAGCGCCCGCGCAGGAATTACGGCAGCAGGCCGGGATATGGAAGGAAGCCTTATGGACAGCGCGGACCGAAGCCGGAATTCACCAAGGCATCAGCAGAAGGCATTGACCGCATGATAAGCAGGCGCCCGGTCGTGAACGGAGCAGAAATGTCCGACAGCGACACCGCTCCTATGGAGATCAAGGGCATTGTCCGCCTCAACAAGTTCATCGCCAACTCAGGCGTATGCTCACGCAGGGAGGCCGACACGCTAATCCAGGCGGGAGTAGTCACCGTCAACGGCGAGGTCGTCACCGAACTCGGAACGAAAGTCAACATCTACGAGGATGACATCAGGTTCAACGGAGAAAGGCTCAAGGGCGAGGAGAAGGTCTATATCATCATGAACAAGCCTAACGGCTTCGTCACCACCTCAAGCGACCCTCACGCAGAGAAGACCGTCCTTGACCTGCTCAAGGGCTGCCCTACAAGGGTCTATCCTGTCGGACGCCTTGACAAGAACACCACCGGCGTCCTCATGTTCACCAACGACGGAGAGATGGCCGAACGCCTCACCCACCCGTCATACGACAAGAAGAAAATCTATCAGGTGGCCCTGGACCGCGCTCTCGACCAGGAGGACTATGACAGGATCCTTTCCGGCATCACCCTGAACGACGGAGAGATCAAGGCTGACGAGCTCGAGTACATAGACGCCAACGACCACAGGAAGCTGGGGATTGAGATACATTCCGGCAAGAACCGCATTGTCCGCCGCATTTTCGAGTCCTGCGGCTATACGGTAAAGGCTCTGGACCGCGTCTATTTCGCAGGTCTCACAAAGAAAGGCCTGAAAAGGGGTGAATGGAGATACCTTACCGAAGGCGAGGCCAACATCTTGAAAATGGGAGCATACGTCTGATGGCACACAGGTCAGGATTCGTCAATATCATAGGCAACCCTAACGTCGGCAAGTCCACGCTGATGAACGCCCTTGTCGGCGAGAAGCTCAGCATTGTGACCGCAAAGGCGCAGACCACACGCCACCGCATCATGGGCATAGTCAACGGAGAGGACTGGCAGATAGTATATTCCGACACCCCGGGCATACTCAAGCCGAACTATCGTCTCCAGCAGAACATGATGAACTTCGTGGACGGAGCCATAGGCGACGCCGACATCATCCTTTACGTGACCGACACTGTCGAGAAAGCCGACAAGAACTCCGAATACGTGGAGAAACTCGGCAAGGTCGAGTGTCCGGTCGTGCTTGTCATCAACAAGATCGATATCAGCGACCAGAGCAAGGTGGTGGAGCTGATGGAATACTGGCAGAGACAGCTGCCGCAGGCCGTCATAATCCCTGCCTCCGCTCAGGAAAGGTTCAACCTGGACAGCATCCTCGATGCCATTGTGAGCAGACTTCCGGACTGTCCGCCATGGTTCGACAAGGATGCATTCACCGACAAGAACCTCAGGTTCTTCGCTTCGGAGATAATCAGGGAGAAGATACTGCTCAACTACAAGGAAGAGATACCGTACTGCTGCGAAGTCGGGATCGAATCCTTCAAGGAAGGTGCTGAGCGCTATGACATAAGCGCTATCATCTATGTGATGCGCGAATCGCAGAAAGGCATAATAATAGGCAAGAAAGGCGCCGCCCTCAAGAAAGTGGGCACCCAGGCGCGCATCGAGATGGAGGATTTCTTCCAGAAGAAGGTTTTCCTCCAGATATATGTGAAGGTTGACCCGGACTGGAGGGAAGACAGGAAGGAACTAAGGAAATTCGGATACGAAGAATAGAATATGGACGAAGAGAACATCATCACCGAAGAAGAGATCACCGAGGAGGAAACCCCCGTCGATGGCGAGGCCACAGGAAAATATGACCGTCTCCTTGAGGGCGATGCCCGGAAGTACAAGCTCTCCGGAATGTTCAAGGACTGGTATCTGGACTATGCTTCATATGTGATCCTGCACAGGGCTGTCCCCCACATCGTGGACGGGCTCAAACCAGTGCAGAGGCGTGTTTTGCACGCCATGTACAAGATGGATGACGGCGCATACACCAAAGTCGCCAACATCGTCGGACAGGCCATGCAGTACCACCCGCACGGCGACCAGTCGATCCTGGGAGCGCTCGTCACCCTCGGTCAGAAAGGGTATGTCGTGGACTGCCAGGGTAACTGGGGAAACATCCTTACCGGAGACTCCAATGCCGCTCCGCGATACATAGAGGCACGTCTGAGCAAGTTCGCCAAGGAAGTGGTCTTCGACTACAAGATCACCCACACCATGTTCAGTTATGACGGACGCAACCAGGAGCCTACCGAACTCCCGGTACGATTCCCTCTGCTCCTGGCACAGGGAGCGGACGGCATCGGTGTCGGCATGAGTTCGAAGATACTGCCTCATAACTTCAACGAACTCATCGATGCATCTGTCGCAATCATCGAAGGCCAGCCGTACGAGATATATCCGGACTTCCCTACCGGCGGTTCCGCGGACTGCTCCAAGTATATGAAAGGCAAGCGCGGAGGCTCTGTCAAGGTGCGTGCACGCATCGACAAGATAGACAAGAACACCATCGCGATCACCGAGATCCCATACGGCAAATACACGAAGGACCTCATAGACTCCATACTCAAGGCGAAGGACAAGGGGAAGATCAAGATAAAGAAGATCGAGGACATGACCACCGACAAAGTGGAAATCATCATCCATCTCCCTAATGACGTATCCCCGGACAAGACCATCGACGCCCTCTACGCCTTCACGGACTGCGAATGCAATATAGCCCCGAATGCGTGCGTCATCGTGGATGACAAGCCTCAGTTCCTGTCCGTGCATGACATACTGGAGTACAGCACCTTCCACACACGCGACCTCCTCAGGCAGCAGCTCGAGGTCAGGATGGGAGAACTCGAGAACGAATGGCACTATGACTCCCTTGAGCGTATTTTCTTCGAAAACCGCATATACAAGGTGCTCGAGCAGGACCAGAAGGACTGGGAGGAGCAGATAGACGACATCTTCGCCCAGATGAAGATGTATCAGGAACTTTTCCGCAGGGAGATAGTCCGCGACGACATACTCAAGCTTGTCGAAAAGCCGGTCAGGAAGATTTCCAAATTCGACACCAAGGTGCTTGACGAAAGAATCCGCGCCGTCGAGGAGGAAATGGAGAAAGTACAGTACAACATAGACCACATCGACCGTTTCACCATCGACTGGTTCAAGTCACTCAAGAAGAAATACGGCAAGGATTTCCCACGAAGGACCGAGCTCACCGGCTTCGAGACGATCACCGCCACCAGGGTTGTGAACAACAATGCCAAGCTACAGGCCAACCTCGCCGAAGGATTCGTCGGCATCGGCCTGAAGAAGGATGACGGCGGCGAATACATTTGCGACTGCTCCGACCTCTCGGAGATAATAGTCATACGCAAGGACGGTCAGTACAGGATAACGAAAGTCGAGGACAAGGCATTCTTCGGGAAGGACCTCCTGTATGTCGGCATATTCAACCGCGGCGACACCCGCACCATATATAATGTCATCTACCGTCAGGGCAAGACAAGCGTCTATTACGCCAAGAGATTCGCAATCACGTCCATAACCAGAGACAAGGACTACGATATCACCACAGGCGAGCCTGACTCGCAGATAGTGTGGTTCTCCGCCAACCACAACGGAGAAGCCGAGACAGTGCGCGTGCAGCTCAGACCGAAACCGAAGCTCAAGAAAGTCAGTTTCGAGTATGATTTCTCCACCCTTGCCATCAAGAGCAAGACAGCGAGGGGAAATCTTGTCAGCAAATTCGCCGTCCAGAGGATAACCCTCAAGAGCAAGGGCGTAAGCACAATCTCCGGCAAGGACATATGGTACGATACCGACATACAGAAACTCAATGAGGACGGCCACGGACTTTACCTGGGTCAGTTCGAAGGCGAGGACAAGGTTCTGGCCATATTCCGGAACGGAACATATTATACCACTTCCTTCGACCTTGTGAACAGGTATCAGGGCGACGTGCTGCGCATAGAGAAACTTGAGCCGGACAAGACTTTCACCGCCCTTTACTGGGACGGTGCCGCAAAGGCTTTCTACGTCAAACGTTTCTCTTTCGTGCCAAGTGACAACACCCCTGTCAACTTCATCTCAGACGCTCCGAAGTCGTATCTCGTGGCCCTGAGCGATGACAAATATCCTCAGTACGAAGTGACATGGAAACTTGAGGACAAGGAGCCTGAGCTGTACGACGCCGAGCAGTGGATAGGCAAGAAGGGCATCAGCGCCAAGGGCAAGAGATGTGTCGACCGCGGAGAGGTGAAATCAGTCAGGTTCGTCGAGCCGCTGGTGAAGGAGGAGCCCGAGGTGGAAGAGGTTGAAGTGATAGACATCATCGAAACTGATATCGATATGCCGGCCCAGATGCCTTCTGAGGCTGCTGGCGATGAGGTTTTTGAGGAACTGACACTGTTTTAGAGCAATGATCATCTCCCTGTGCGGCTTCATGGGTTCCGGGAAAAGCACCACCGGACGATGCCTTGCTGATATGCTTGGATATGACTTCGTCGATCTGGACGGATATGTGGAGCACAAGAAAGGACTGACGGTCGGAGAAATCATCAGGAATGAAGGCGTACAGGCCTTCCGCGCCGTGGAGGCAGAATGCCTGAGGGACGTAATAATAATGCACCAGCTTACGGATGAAGACATGGTGCTCGCCCTCGGAGGAGGCACAGTCACGATAAACCCGGTGCTGGACCTGATTTTCGGACAGACCAGATGTGTATGGCTCCAGGCATCCATGGACAGCATACGAGCCAGACTGGGGGAAGACACCGCATCAAGACCTCTGTTTTCCGAAGGGTTGCTGGAGGAACGTATCCCGGTATACTCCCGCGCGGAATTTGCTGTATGCACTGACGGGAAAAGCCCTCAGGAGGTGGCTCAGAGCATCAAGTTGCTTATTTGCGAATAATTGAATAACTTTGTTTGAATATGGCTAAAGAGTGCAAATGGCTTCTCAAGGAAGCGGCTGACCCCGAAAAGGTCAACCGCCTTGTGGCGGAAGTGGGCATCGATAAGGTGCTCGCCGAGCTCCTTGTGAAGCGCGGAGTAGAGACTTTCGAGCAGTCGAGGGCCTTCTTCCGCCCCAGCCTCGACAACCTCCACGACCCATTCCTCATGAAGGACATGGATATTGCTGTGGAGCGTCTGCACAAGGCCATTACAGACAAGGAGAAGATCCTGGTGTACGGCGACTATGACGTGGACGGTACAACCGCCGTAGCCCTGGTCTATTCCTTCATCCAGAGATTCACCGACAACGTCGATTTCTATATCCCCGACCGTTACGACGAAGGCTACGGAGTATCCTACAAGGGTATCGACTGGGCTGCGGACGGCGGCGTCAGGCTCATCATCACCCTCGACTGCGGTATCAAGGCCATAGACAAGGTGGAATATGCCAGGGAGAAAGGCATAGTCGTGTTCATCTGCGACCACCACCTTCCTGAAGAATCCCTTCCGGAGGCAGTGGCCGTGCTCGACCCGAAGAGGGAGGACTGCAACTATCCTTTCGACGACCTTTCAGGATGCGGTGTCGGCTTCAAACTGGTGCAGGCATACGCCCAGAAATACAATGAACCTTTCGAGTCCCTGATCCCGCTCCTGGACCTTCTGGTGGTCAGCATAAGTTCCGACCTCGTGACCATGGTCGGAGAGAACAGGGTGCTCGCCCATTTCGGTCTGAAGCAGTTGAACGAGAATCCTTGCAAGGGGCTCCTCGCCATGATAAACCTGTCAAACCTGGAGCCGGGACATATCTCCATTGACGACATCGTGTTCAAGATCGGTCCGCGCATCAACGCCGCCGGGCGCATGGAGTCAGGAAGGCTTGCAGTGGAACTGCTCAAGGCCACCGACAGCGAGACGGCAATGCTTATAGGCGAGAAGATCAACGCCAACAACAACGAGCGCAAGAACATAGACCGCGAGATCACCCAGGAAGCGCTTGAGATGGTCCAGAACGGCAAGTGCCTGGCCTATGAGAACGCTACTATAGTATATAATCCGAAATGGAGCAAGGGCGTCGTGGGCATCGTCGCCTCACGCCTCGTGGAGGCATATTACAAGCCGACGGTGGTCCTCACCAAATCCAACGGATTCGTGACGGGCTCCGCCAGAAGCGTAGCCGGCTTCGACCTGTACGAAGCGATAGACAGCTGTGCGGACCTGCTCGAGAATTTCGGAGGGCATGTCTATGCAGCAGGACTGACACTGAAGGAGGAGAACCTGCCGGAATTCAGCCGCAGGATGGACGCTTTCGTCGCAGGCAAGGCTTCTTCCGAGATGCTCGTTCCCGTGATAGACGTGGACGCCAAACTCGACTTCTCCCAGATCACCCCCAAGTTCTTCCGCATACTCAAGCAGTTCCAGCCTTTCGGCCCCGGCAACAACAACCCTATCTTCATGACGGAGAATGTCTATGACGCAGGAAGCGGACGCAAGGTGGGTGCCGGCGGAGTGCATGTAAAACTGGACCTCATCCAGGAATCCCAGCCTTACCACCAGATTCCGGCAATAGCCTTCAACATGGCGGAATTCTACGACTACATACGCGAGGGCAATCCTTTCGACGTATGCTATGCGATCGTGGAGAACTACTATCGCGGCAATTCATCCATACAGCTCCGCATACGCGACATGCGAGAGAGAGATGACATCATCTGACAACAAAGACACATAATATGGCAAACATCGAATTAAGTGAGCAGGAAATGCTTCGCAGGGAATCGCTTGCGAAACTCAGGGAATTGGGAATAGAGCCTTATCCGGCAGCGGAATATCCGGTATCGGCAACGGCTGAGCAGATAAAGAAACGCCATGAGACATGGGCAGCGGGCAATCCTGACAAGGATCCTCACGATTACAAGGGACGCATGATATGCATAGCAGGCCGCGTGATGAGCCGCCGTATCATGGGAGCCGCTTCCTTCGGCGAGCTTCAGGACGAGACAGGCCGCATCCAGATATATGTGAAGAGGGACGAGATCTGTCCGGGCGAGGACAAGACCATGTACAACACCGTGTGGAAGAAACTTCTTGACATAGGTGACATCGTGGGCATCAAGGGATTCGCATTCATCACCCAGACCGGGCAGTTGTCCGTTCATGCCAAGGAACTCACCCTCCTGAGCAAGTCTCTCCGTGTGCTGCCTATCGTCAAGGAAATGGACGGTCAGGTCTTCGATGCTTTCACGGATCCCGAACTGCGCTACCGCCAGAGGTATGTGGACCTCATCGTCAACCCTCAGGTCAAGGACACTTTTATAAAGCGTGCACAGATTATCGCCACCATGCGCGAGTATTTCAACGCTGCAGGCTGCCTCGAGGTCGAGACACCTATCCTCCAGGGTATCCCGGGAGGAGCCACAGCCCGTCCGTTCATAACCCACCACAATGCGCTTGACATCCCTCTGTACCTGCGTATCGCCAACGAGCTCTATCTCAAGAGGCTCATCGTCGGAGGCTACAGCGGCGTGTATGAATTCGCCAAGGATTTCCGCAACGAGGGCATGGACAAGACCCACAATCCTGAATTCACCTGCATGGAGATATATGTGGCCTACAAGGACTATAACTGGATGATGAGATTCGTGGAGAAGATGCTCGCGAAGATCTCCCTCAAGGTCAACGGCACTACAGTGGTGAACATAGGAGGCAACGAAGTCGATTTCGGAGGAACATACCGCCGTCTCCCTATCCTTGAGGCCATAAAGGAGTATGCCGGAGTGGACGTCAAGGGCATGGACGAAGACCAGCTCAGGGCCACCTGCAAGAAACTCAAAGTCGAGATCGAGCCTTCCATGGGCAAGGG
>JAZRXV010000037.1:0-10645 GCA_045600405.1 Candidatus Cryptobacteroides sp. | reverse complement strand
TTTTGCGCTTTTTCCCGTCTTCTTCAGTCACAATGGACCTCCATTGTTCCTTCAGAATCCAGAAAAAATCATCAAAATATCTGCTATAAAATTTAAAACCAAACATTTCAAAACAGCTTCTTAATCATTCGGATGGACTTTCCCCATTTTCGCGTAGCGCTGTGTCCCTGATCATGTCATCATAGCCCGTCAGGGCGGCGAATGGTGCGAATTGTCCCGCCCTGTCAATCGGTGACATCCGGGGATGCGCCTTCGAAGTCGGATGCTCCAACTCTATGATATCGTCATATTTATGCTCGTCTGTCATGCCTTGTGTCCTCCAACCTGTGCATTGCGTTCCCGGGCAGTCGCCCCTTCCGCGAAATTCATCCCTTTCAGAATGGCGTTCTTGCCGTATTTTTCCTTTATGGCGATGATGGCCTCCTGCCGTCTGCGTTCCCTCTCGTCATCCACGGACTCCTCGAAAAGATCCAGTTGCACACCTTCAACGCTTGACGCAGGCACAGTGTGATTGGCGACCACATACATCCTGCGCACAAGCAGACTCCGGTCCACGATTTTGTCGAAAAGTTTCATGACCGCTGCGGTGATGAGCTCCGTAGAGGATGATTTGCGTGGAAGGTTAATAGAGCCGTGGGCCGGTTTCGGCACGTCCCTGCCATACCAGTCGCTGACCACCTCGCCACGATAAGCATCACGCCGCTTCCGGTCAAGCAGATTCTCCGTATCATATCCTACTGTCAGAACCATCTGGTCAGTAAGCAGGCCCTTCCTGACAAGGTCCAGTACCAGCTGGTCCGTCATCTCGCAGACAACATTCCTCGCCTTGTCGGAATCATATGCCGATGAGAGCACCTGGCCGCTGCTGATACTGTTGGTGGCTGGCTTGTAAGCTTTGATCTGGGCTATTGTGCAGGGTTCCCAGCCCCATGCGTGGTCTATCAGGAGTTCTGCATTAACTCCGAATAGTTTGTACAGGCGTTCCTCACACAATATGGAACATCTGGCGACATCCCCCATGGTGTACATATGGTTGGCTTCAAGCCTTGCGGCGAGCCCGTGCCCTATCCGCCAGAAATCAGTCAGGGGACGATGGTTCCAGTACTTGCGGCGGTAAGACATCTCGTCAAGCTCCGCAATGCGCACTCCATCGCTGTCGGCAGGGCTGTGCTTGGCCTCTATGTCCATTGCTATCTTCGCAAGATACATATTGGACCCTATGCCGGCAGTAGCGGTGATTCCGGTCCGGGCCAGCACTTCACGGACCATGCGCATCGCAAGTTCACGCACCGGGCATGAATATGTCTTCAGATAGGCCGTGACATCTATGAACACCTCATCGCAACTATAGACGTGGATATCCTCGGAAGACACGAACTTGAGATAGGTGCTGTAAACCCGGGTGCTGACTTCCATATATCTTTTCATCCGCGGAGGGGCAGCGATATATTCCAATGCCAGTGACGGATCCCGGCGCAAGGCGGTGTCGTCATATGAACCTCCTGTCAGGTTCCGTCCCGGAGCTTCCCTGCGCCGCTGTGCATTTATTGCCCTGACCTTCTGCTCGACCTCGAACAGGCGGGCCCTTCCGGGAACGCCATATGCTTTCAGGGACGGAGATACGGCGAGGCATATCGTCTTCTCTGTACGGGAAACGTCTGCGACCACGAGATTGGTCGTAAGCGGGTCGAGACCGCGGTCTACGCACTCCACGGAGGCATAGAAGGATTTGAGGTCAATCGCTATGTATTTCCTTGATGAATCGGGCGTCATACCAGGGGCAAAAGTAAAGATAATTTGTTAAATTTGCATGAGAACGCACATTACAATGGACTTCCTTGAACTTGCCGCCGCGAGATATTCCGTAAGGGATTTTTCGGACCGTCCGGTCCCGGAACAGGACTTGTCAAAGATACTTGAAGCCGCAAGGCTCGCCCCGACTGCCGTTAATTACCAGCCGCAGAGGCTCTATGTCGTAAGGGACCCTGCACAACTCGGACGACTGTCGGAGATCAGGCCGCTTTTCGGCGCCCCTCTCGCCATAATCGTATGCTATGATGAGACCATATCATGGAAGAACCGCAGGGACGGAGGCCATGACAGCGGAGATGTGGATGCAGCAATCGTAACTACCCATATGATGATGGAGGCTTGGGAACTCGGTATCGGATCCTGCTGGATAGGCGCATTCTCCCCCGCCGAGGTCAGCCGCGAATTCAACATCCCCGGAACCATACATCCCGTGGCCATACTGGCCCTGGGTTACGCGGCGGAAGGCTGCCAGCCGTCGGAGAGACATGCCTCGAGGAAGGATATGGAAGACACGGTGATCCGCCTTTAACGGTATTGCCGTCAGGCAATCTCAAGTTCGAGGTCCTTGACCAATGCTGCGACTTCACTGTCCTGAAGGAATGCGAGAATTTCAGATGCGCTCATGACTGTTCGTGTTTTGATTACGAGTGCAAAGGTACCGCCTCGTTTTGTCAACTTTTGACACAAATGTGTTTTTTTGAAAAATAAATTGATTCACAACATCATTATTCCATTTTTTTATTAATTTTATAAGTCAAACTTAAAACATATACAATGGACAATCTATTTGAAGCCATCTACAAAGGTAACCTGGGCGGTGCAAAGACTTCCGTACAGGAGGCTCTCGACGGCGGAGCCAATCCTCAGTCAATAATCGACGGATCAATGATTCCGGCAATGGAAGCGATCGGCAAGGATTTCGAGGCGGGAATTGCATTCGTACCGAACCTGCTTTTGAGCGCACGCGCGATGAAAGGAGCGCTTGAGATACTCAAGCCCCTTATGATGGCCGAACAGGGTACGGTCCTCGGCACTGTTGTGATAGGTACGGTGAAAGGTGACCTGCACGATATCGGAAAGAATCTCGTCGCCTCCATGCTGGAAGGCCGCGGCTTCAAGGTGATCAACCTCGGTGCTGATGTGTCCAAGGAAAAATTCATCGAAACCGCACGTGAGAACAATGCCGATATCATATGCCTTTCCGCCCTGCTCACCACGACCATGGAATACATGAAAGAAATAGTGGCGGCAGTAAGGGAATCAGGCCTCAATGTCAAGATTATGGTCGGAGGAGCTCCACTCAATGCTGAATTCGCTTCAAGCATCGGTGCCGACGGTTACAGTTCCAATGCCAATGAAGCCGTAACCCTTGCTAAGAATCTGATGTCATAATATGGTACAGGATGTCCTGTCAGTAAGCCTGGACGAGCTTGTCCGGGAGGATGTATGGTTCGCCATGGGATACAGGGGCGCCGTTCCCGAACCCGGGATCCGCGAACTTGCGGAAAGCGTCGCGGCACGCATAGTCCCGGCAGCGCGCATAAGGTACATGTACCGCATTCTTCCTGCAGAGAAAATATCTCCAAGGCAGATACGCATCGACGATACCGTATTCACTCCGGAGGGAATAATATGCTCATATCTTGACGGAATGGACAAGGTCTGTCTCTTCGTCGGTACTGCGGGCAGGGAGTTCGATGAGGCGGTGAAAGAGTTGAACAAAGAGGGCGACATCGTAGCCGACTTCATAGCGGACGCGATAGGCACAGTCCTCGCAGAACTCGCCGTCAAGAAGGTCGAAGAGCATTTTGCGGACATCCCAAACCATTCGATGTCATACAGTCCGGGTTATTGCAACTGGGATATCAGGGAGCAGCATCTGCTCTTCCCTTTCTTCCCTGCCGAACCATGCGGCATCGTCCTTTCCGGCACATCCCTCATGAGCCCTGAGAAATCCGTGAGCGGTATCATAGCAATGGGAGAGAAACTGCAGAGGCAGCCTTATCACTGCGACATCTGCAAGAATAAGAAATGCTACAAGAGAAGAGAAAGTAAAACAGAACAGATATGACTGGAAAAGAAAGAATCAAAACGGTCCTCGAGCACCGCAATGCTGATAAAATCGCCCTTGATTTCAGCTCCACAGTCGTGACCGGCATGCATTGCCGCATCATAGAGGCCCTCAGGAAATATTACGGGCTGGATGAGCATCCTGTCTATGTCTATGAGCCGCAGCAGATGCTCGGCCTCATGGAAGAGGACCTTGCTCAGGCCATCGGAGTGGACACAGTCGGTTGCGTCGCTCTCGAGGATGCATTCGGCATCCCTAACGAAGACTGGAAGGAATACAGCTTGCCTTGGGGACAGACAGTGATGTTCCCGGCAAAACTGGCCGATTCAATAACAGTGAAGGACAATAACCTTTATGCATATCCTGAAGGAGACAACTCCCTGCCGCCTTCAGGCGTTATGACAGACAGGGCTTTCTTCTTCAGTTCTTTAGACCGGCAGAAAGGCGAAATTGATGACGACAATCTCAACGTGGAAGACAATCTTCAGGCGTTCAGTCTGCTGAGTGACAAAGACATCGAATACTGGAAGACTAATGTGGAGAATGCCGCTGCAACAGGACGCGCTGTGGTTGCAAGTTTCCCGGGCATGGCTCTCGGTGATGTAGCAAGAGTTATGTCGATGGCCATACGTGAACCTCGGGGCATACGTTCCGTCGCTGACTGGTACATGTCCACCATCATACGTCCGGACTACATTAAGGAAGTGTTTGCCCGCCAGACTGACATTGCTCTGGAAAATCTCAAAAAACTGAATGCGGCCGTCGGTGACAAGATAGATGTAGCATATCTCTGCGGCACTGATTTCGGCACACAGAACAGCCAGTTCTGCTCCGTGGAAACCTTCCGCGACCTTTATCTGCCATATTACCGCAGGATGAATGACTGGATCCACGAAAATACATCATGGAAGGTTCTCAAGCACTGCTGCGGCTCAATCACGCCACTGATGGAGAGCTTCATAGATGCCGGATTCGACATTCTCACCCCTGTGCAGATCGCCGCAGCGGACATGGATCCGAAAATGCTGAAGAGCAGATTCGGCGACCGCGTCTCTTTCTGGGGAGGCGGAATCAATACGCAGAAAACGCTGCCTTTCGGCACACCGGAGGATGTCAGACGCGAAGTTCTGGAACTCTGCGACATCTTCGGGCAGAACGGAGGATTTGTATTCAATGCTGTCCATAACATCCAGGCCAATGTTCCTGTAGAGAACGTAATATCACTGTTCGAAACCATCAAGGAAGTCAGAAAATGAAACGCAGTGCCGGAACATCGCTGATGACTAACTGGCGCTGGTGGATATGTTCCCTTCTGTTCTTTGCTACTACGGTCAATTATCTTGACCGTCAGGTACTTTCGCTGACGTATGAGGAGTTCATAAAGCCCGAATTCCATTGGACAGATGCCGAGTATGGCACCGTCACTGGTTTTTTCTCCCTGTTCTATGCAGTATGCTGCCTTTTTGCAGGCAAATTCGTAGACTGGATAGGAGTCAGGAAAGGTTATCTCATCTCCATCTGCATATGGTCACTGGGCGCATGCATGCATGCCGCAACCGGATGGGCTACCGCCGCTCTGACAGGAGCAGGATCGGCAGCCATGCTAAAAGGGCTTGAAGCCGGAAGCGGCATAGCGCTGGCCGTGTCAACGACGTCGGTTTACCTCTTCATGCTATGCCGCGGTGTACTAGCCCTTGGTGAAGCGGGCAATTTCCCGTCCGCAATCAAGGTGACCGCGGAATACTTCCCGAAGAAAGACCGTGCTTTCGCCACAACAATATTCAATGCCGGATCATCGATCGGGGCACTGGCGGCACCACTCTGCATCCCACCCCTCGCCAAGAACTACGGTTGGGAGATGTCATTCATAATCATCGGTGCACTAGGATTCATCTGGATATTTTTCTGGTTGTTCATGTATGACAAACCGGAAAAGAGCAGAAGGGTCAACGAGGCCGAATTGAAGTATATGCATCAGGATGATGCTGAAGAAGCTGCCGAAGCGGCAACTGCTGCCGGAGAAAAAAGCATACCTCTCAAGCAATGTCTGAAGTACCGGCAAACTTGGGCTATAATGCTCGGAAAATTCATCTCCGACTGCGTCTGGTGGTTCTTCCTGTTCTGGGCCCCATCATATTTCGACACACAGTTCGGGGCGAAGGCCACCAGCTTGCGTGGAAAACTTCTGCTTATCACCCTGTACTCGATTTGTACCGTATTATCGATATTCGGAGGCTATCTGCCTAAATATTATGTAGAAAAAAAGGGAATGATCCCGTTTGACGCACGCATGCGATCAATGCTGCTATTCGCCATGTTCCCGCTGTTTTCTCTTGCCGCCCAGCCTATGGGCGCATATTTCAACAGCCCATGGTGGCCCGCCGTATTCATCGGGCTTGCGGCTGCAGGGCATTCCGCCTGGTCAGCGAACATGTACACATTGGTCAGCGACCTTTTCCCTAAAAGCACCATCGCTACACTGACAGGCCTCTGCTCCCTTATAGGAGGGATTGGCACAATGGCTCTTCAAAAGATTGCGGGCAATCTTTTCACTTTTGCCGACAATGCAGGAAGCGCATTCAGATTCCTCGGCTTTGAGGGTAAACCTGCCGGCTATTTCATCATATTCTGCTATTGCGGACTTGCATATCTGATTGCATGGTGCGTGATGAAAGTATTCGTACCGAAATATAATCCAGTAAGATACAATGATTAAAAAAGCACTTCCAATAATGACCCATCCGGGTATAGAACTGATCGGCCGCACGGTATATGAGGCCGTGACAGACGGTCAGGTACATGCAGATGCCATATGCGCCCTCAATGCGAAATATCCGGCTTCAGCTGTCACCGCGATAATGGACCTCACAGTGGAGGCTGAAGCATTCGGAGCAGAAATCGCATTTTCGAAGGACGAAATCCCGAATGTTACGGGACGTCTCGTTTATGATTTCGAATCCGTCAAGGCTCTGGAAGTTCCGGGCCTTGACAAAGGCCGCGTCGGAGAATACCTCAAGGCGAACCGTATCGTTGCATCCAGGATCAAGGACAAACCGATCTATGGCGGAGCAATCGGACCATTCTCCCTTGCAGGGCGTCTGTATGATCTCTCCGAATTCATGATGGCACTATTCATTGAGCCTGAGACCGCAACACTCCTTCTTGACAAATGTACCGAATTCATAATCAAGTATCTGAGTGCGATGAAAGAGACCGGTATAAATGGAGTGATCCTTGCGGAGCCGGCCGCCGGACTTGTATCCAACGATGACTGCTATACCTACTCCACCGAATATGTCAGGAAAATCATTGACGCCGTCCAGGATGAGGGATTCAAGATTATCCTGCACAACTGCGGGAACACCGGTCATTGCACGGATGCCATGATAAGGAGCGGAGCGGCTGCGCTTCATTTCGGCAACAAGGCCGACATGGTGGAAGCGCTGAAGCAATGTCCTCCGGAGCTTGAGGTCATGGGCAACATAGATCCTGTCGGAGTGCTTCAAATGGGAACACCGGAGAGCGTAAAGAAGGATACCCTGGCACTTCTCAATGCCACAGCTGCATACGGCAACTTCGTGCTTTCCACAGGCTGCGACGTGCCTCCGCATATTCCGGAAGCAAACATTGCAGCCTTCTACGCAGCTCTCGACGAATACAACGCCAGCCTCTAGAATTCCTTTCCTTCGAATCCGGCCTCGCCTGAAATCGCACCGCCCTTCTCTTTGGCTGCGGACGTATTGAAATTGAAAGTGAGGCCCAGCACGATGTTCGGATACTTCGGCCTGACCCATGTCCGGGATTCAAGGCCTGTTGTGCTGCGTATGTTCTCATACGCGGCAGTGTGGAAGATGTCATGCGCTACAAGAGACATCGCCAGACGGCCTTTCCAGAACTGATGACGGGCAGCAAGGTCAAAATAGCAGTACCCCTTCTCACTTCCCTGAGTAAGGATATGAGGACCGACGTAATGCCCGTCGAACTGCATCTTGGTGTTTTTGGTCAAATTGAAATTATTGATCCAGCCAAGCATATAATTGAGTCCGGAAGCATCGTTGCAGTCATCCCGGGTTGCATTGAAAGCAAAACGGTAGATATCTCCGTTCACTGTGCTGTTCCACCATTTCGCAAGTTTGAACTGGGTGCTGAACTCGAGGCCGTATTCATCCTGGTCTCCCGCATTCACTATCTTGTCAAGGGTGATGCCCGGGTCATAAGGGAGCCTGATCCAGTCAAGCACCCCCTGCCTGCGACGCCAGAAAAGGGTTGCAGCGAAGTTGCCTGAAGTCTTGAACAGTTTCCTGTAACCGAGTTCGAGAGAATGGATATATTCGGACATGATATCCGGATTGCCGATTTTCCTTGTATAATAATCTTCGTAGGTGATATACGGTTCGCGCTGCCATATACCCGGACGGTTGGTCCGTCGTGAATATCCGAAATTGAATATGCCGGCTGACGCTGCATCATATGAGAGATGTGCGGACGGGAAGAAGTCCCATAGTTTGACAAATCGGGAAGCGTCCTCCATCTCGATGGTCACGTCATCTATCACCCTCTCGGCACGGAGCCCCGCATCGAAATCCAACTTACCCAGCTTGTCGGTGACCATTGCATAAAGGATATGGTTCTGGCGGCGGTAGTAGAACGGGATGTCCTGGGTCTCGTCCCAGACGAAATCCTGTACGGCTTTGTCCCATGCTTTGAAAGTGAACCCGCCATGCTCGCTATATGTCAGATACTGGTAGCCTGTCTCGAACTTACCCGTCGGACTGTACCCGAGTTCATACCCCAGAGCGCCCTCAGCATCCCAATGGTGCTCCCGTTCGTATCCCCTGGTGCCTTCGTCCCTGTCTCCCTGGAGGGTGAACATATTGCTCTCGGTATATTCGAGGGAATACGGGTCGTACCTGAGGCGGTTGGACAAGCTGATCTCGCTGTTCGGTGTGATCTTCCAACGGTAATCCAGAGACCCCTGAATCAGTTTCTTCTTGAGGATATAATGGTCGGCGCTGTTATAGGTATTCTCAAAATACATTGCTTCAACAGGCGTTATCACACTACGGGTCTCTTCATAGAGCATGTTCCCTCCCCTGTGGTTCCTGGTCATACCGGCCTGGAAATCAAGGATGAGGCTGTGCTTCTCACCGTCGTCGAACTGCCATCCGGCATTGCCTATCATTGTCCGGTTGCTCCTGTAACGCTCTCCGTCAGAATGAGAAACCGTCTCATAGCCGAATCCCGGTCCCGCCGTTTCATCTTCCAGAAAAGTAGTCTTGTCCTGTTTGAAGTCTCCCCTTGACTTTATGTCCTGCAAAATACCGCCTGCATAAAATGTGCTGTGCCCGTGACGTATGCTCAATTTCCCGTCAGCCCCCCATGTGCCCAGGGTGCTGCCCGTAAGATTAAGCATTACACCGAGGCGTTCAGAGGAAGGTCCTGTCGTCTTGATATTGATTATGCCGACGTCACCGTCCGACCTGTATCTGGCCGATGGGGTGGTAATGATTTCAATGTCTTCGATGGATGAGGCGGGAATCTGCTGCAGGGCGGCCGTACCGTCAAGGGGACTGGGTTTGCCGTCCACATACACCAGGAAATTGCTGCTTCCCCTGAGGGTGAGTTCACCGTCGGCATCCACCTGCACGGACGGAGCGTTGGACAGTATGTCGAGTGCTGTACCGCCGCCCGCTGTAAGCGAAGATGTGCCGCTGATGGTCCTGCGGTCCAGCTTATACACAATCTGATTCTTGTCGGCCACCACAGTGACCTCCTGGATACCGAGTGCCTGCTTATTGAGTTCGATGACACCGAGGTCCCTGGTCTCACCCGGTGAAAGACTTATCAGTTCACTGATATATGCTTCGTAGCCTATCATCTTTACCGTGACAAGGACTTTATCGGTATTGATACCTTTCACGATGAAGGAATCTCCGGCAACCGTGCTTGAGGCAATGACCTTGTCTTCCAGGTCCGTGATTATCACGTCAGCGAATTCGACACCGCTTCCGTCGGCAGGATCGATGACGCGGCCTTTTATGGACGAAGGACTCTGGGCTGCAAGCGTCAAGGTTGCAAGCAGCAGTATAGTGGTGGAAAAGATTGATTTCATCTGATTTCGGTTAATACGATACAAATATAATTCATAAATTAGCACTCATAGCATCATCACCCAGGAAAAAAGCATTATTCATCACAATTCTTCTTGCCTGCGCATGCATATTTGTCGCATTCAAGCCGAATCCGGCGTTCAAATCACGGACAAATGACCCGAAAACGGCTTTCTCCTTCAACTCCCATTGCTCGGAGATGTTCGCAGCGGCACAGAAGAAATATGCATTCGACAATAAAGCCGGAAGCCCGGCAGATATGGACGGAGCCGGATGTCAATCTGCCATTCGTCATGATAGTACCGAAGAATATCGAAGGCAAGGTCCCGCTTGTCATCACGCCCCACGGTCACGGCAAGAATTTCGAAACTGTCAGAAAAGTTTACGCAGCCGCCGGAGCGCCGGACAACTGCGAACTTTTCATAGGCCCCGAAGGGCACAGGTACTATTTCGGAGGGGCCGATGCTTTCGTGGAGAAGCATCTATAAGCTTCCGTCAAGCCATATGCTTTGGGCTAATAGACATTCTGGGTGATAAAATCGCTGTAATAGTCTAATATTCATATCTTTGCAGCGATTATTACTGATATGCTTAAAAAAATGCTTTTTTTGTGGCTCTTCAAATGTGGTCCACAATGGCCTGAGAGGCCGCA
>JAZRXV010000036.1:0-17347 GCA_045600405.1 Candidatus Cryptobacteroides sp. | reverse complement strand
GCCGCACTCCGCCACCGTCACGAACACTCTAAGTCTGAAATCCTCGAACATATCCTATAATTCACCCTTATACCGCAAAGATATCTTTTTTCATGATATGTGTCAAGGGTTATGCAGGTGGTGAAGTCCTCCGGAGGCTTTTTATCAGGGCGGATGCCTCCGGAGGGCTTCACCACCTGCATAGAGCACCGGGAAACTTTAACAAAACTTAACATAGTTTTGTTACGATTTTTGTAGTAAATATGTAATTTTATAGTCCAATGAATATATAATACAATTATGGATATGAAGAAATTCTTTGTTCTTGCTGCAGCACTCCTTTGCGTGACAGCCATCGGATGGGGCCAGCAGATGCAGAATCTGCCGAATGACCCTGAAACCAAAGTGGGCAAACTTGACAACGGGCTCACCTACTACATACGGCACAACGACAAGCCGGCACAACGTGCCGAGTTCTATCTTGCCACCAACGTCGGTGCCGTGCAGGAAGCCCCGGATCAGGACGGCCTCGCACATTTCCTGGAGCACATGTGCTTCAACGGTACAAAAAACTTCCCCGGCAAGGGCATTCTCGACTATCTTGAGAGCATAGGCGCATCATTCGGAGGCAACGTAAACGCATCCACAGGGATCGAGCAGACGGTTTACATGCTCAACAATATCCCTCTGGTCCGTCCGGACGTAGTCGACACTTGTATCCTCATCATGCACGATTACTCCCATTTCGTCCTTTGCGAACCGGAGGAAATCGATGCTGAGCGCGGTGTCATAATCGAGGAGAAAAGGTCACGCAATACTGCCGGATGGCGCATGTTCATGGAATCGGCGAAATACATCTACGGTGACACCCCGTTCGGACATTGCTCCCTCATCGGATCCGAGGAGCAGCTGAAGACATTCAAACCGGAGAGCCTCACCAATTTCTACCACACTTGGTATCGTCCTGACAACCAGGCACTCATCGTCGTGGGTGACATCGATGTCAATGAGGTGGAAAGCAAGATCGCCGATATCTTCGCCGATATCCCGGCTCCTGAAAACCCACGGGCCAAGGACCCTGTAAAGATACCGGACAACGAAGAGCCTATCATCGGCGTGCTGACCGATCCGGAGAACACCAACACCGCAATCCAGGTGCTCTGGAAGAGCGAGCCGGCACCGGAAGAGCTCAACAGCACCGCCGTAGGACTCATGACAGACATACTCAAGGACATCATCTCAATGGTGATGGATGAGAGGTTCAGCGACATCGCAGCAAAACCTGATGCTCCGTTCATCTACTCATATTTCGGTATCGGGGAGATGTGCGAATACATGGATGCCGCCAATGGCGAGACCGCATGCAAGGACGGAGAAGCCCTGAAAGCGCTCGAGGCTTTCCTTACTGAAACCGAAAAGATGAGCCGCTTCGGATTCACGGATTCCGAGATCGAACGCGCAAAGAACAATATCCTTTCATCCTTCGAATCAAGGGCCAACAAGGCTGAAACCCGCAAGAACAGCGAGTTCATCAACCCTATGATAGACAATTTCTTCGACAACAAATCCTTCATGGATCCGGCAACCGCCTACCAGATGGTGCAGATGCTCATGCCGCAGCTCCAACCGGCCATCGTCAACCAGGTAGCCAAGAGCATCATCACGAAGGAGAACATGGTGGTCGTAGTCACAGCGCCGGAAAAGGAGGGCCTCGTCAATCCTACCGAGGAGGAAATCAGGAGCGTCATAGAAAAAGTCCGCAATTCTGAAATCGAGGACAGCGCTGCCGAAGACATCCCTACCGACTTCCTCGACCCGGCTTCACTCAAGCCTGCGAAGATCAAGGGCAAGGCTCAGTCTTATATCTATGGTTCGGAGCTTTACAGACTCAGCAACGGAGTTCAGGTCATACTCTACCCTACCGACATCCAGAAGGATCAGATTGTCCTGGATATCTACAAGAAAGGTGGCAAGAGCCTCATGGCGGACAACGACCTTTATTCATTCGATGACAACATCTGGGGGCTTTTCAACAGCAACAGCGGTATTTCAGACTTCTCACAGACCACCGTCAGCAAGATGCTCGCCGGCAAGAACCTGTCAGTCACTCCGTATATCAACAACTATACGCACGGTGTCCAGCTGAATTCCACTCCGAAGGACATTGAGACGGCACTGCAATGTGTCAACCTGTATTTCACGGATCCACGCTTCGATCCGGATGAGTACAACCAGGGGATCAAGCAGATCGAGGCTGTGCTGCCAAACCTTATGGAACAATCCAACTATAAGCTTCAGGAGCAGATGAGCAAGACCGTCTTCGACTCGCCACGCCGTTTCACTATCAGCAATGAAGTTGTGGAGAAGGCAGACCTTGCAACGCTTGAAAGAGTTTACCGTGACATCTATACCACAGCCAATGGTGCTACCGTCGTAGTGGCCGGCGATTTCAAGACAGAAGAGATACTTCCGCTGATCCGGAAATACATCGGTTCCATCAAGAAAGCAGGAAAACCACTTGGATGGAGTTACCGTGGAGACGGTTTCGTCAAAGAAAACCGCACCAATGACTTCAAGGCAAAGATGCAGACTCCTATGGTCACGGTTCTCCAGCTCTACAACATAGACAAGCCATATTCAGTAGAGGCCGAAGTCAGTTATGACGCGCTGTCATACATCCTTGACATGGTTTATACCGCTACCCTGCGCGAAGACGAGGGCGGCACCTATGGAGCCAGTTCATCAGCACAGGTCAGCAACGCTCCATATGAGGCCCGCATCATGCAGGTGGTATTCCAGACCAATGTCGATCAGGCAGACAAACTCCGCAAACTGGCAGTCGACGGTCTTAAGGACATTGCAGAGAACGGTCCGAACGGGGATGATTTCAGCAAGACCCTCAACAACATGGTCAAGAAGATACCTGAGAGCAGGTTGAGGCTGGGCTACTGGCTGTCAAATATCGAGAAGCACGAGAAGTTCGGCATCGACTATGACAAGGAATATGAGGCTGCAGTCAACGCCCTCACACCGGAAAAAGTCAAGGCTGCGGCAGCCGAAGTACTTGGCGGCAACTTCATCGAACTCATAATGAGACCTGAAGAATAATCTTCCGCCACATCAAAAGGGTCGGCCTCTTGTTTTGTATGAGCGGAGCTCCGGCCCCTTCCACCGTTTCCTGCGTCCCGCTTCGCGGAACTTGTCTACGGCGGACCCTTCCCCCCTGCCCCTGTCCGGGGTCGTGAGGGTGTTTACAGCAAGCATTTTGATGCTTGCGGCCCGAACAGAAGGACTTTAGCCCGCCGGAGGGACAGGCCTCTCAGAAGCAACTGCATGCCGCATTGCTGCGCTTCCGCTATACCGCAATGTATTTTCTGAGATTATGTGCCAATGCCACAAGCCCGAACTCGAGCTTGTCCTCGTATTCCCTCATCTTGGGGGAGCTCTCCGACTTCACCCACTCGACCGTCCTCCTCAGTTTCTTGTCGCCGAGCCCCTCCTCGTCCATCTTCTTGAGGATGCGGTCGGCCCTCTTTGCCATCTCCTCTGATGAGAGTTTCCGAGATTTCGTCCGGACACATTTCCTTGCAGGTGTTTATTTTCAGTAATTCCAGAATATTAAGGGCCTTTCCTCAAAACGAGTATCATAATATTAAGATAATATTTGCTCCAAGATATTCCTTTTTTAATATCTTTGATGCAAGTGTATATATTATGAACCAAGCACATCTCTTTTTCTCAGACAAACCCAGTTACTCCATGGGAGGTACTCTGTTCGGAGTCTGCTATATTAAAAGTTTGATGTATGCATTAAAAATGAGTTATCAATAATGGAAATCTATACAGACTATCTCCGCCGTCTGGCCTGGGGGACTGACGCGGGATTCTACAGACTGATCCCACGGATGGTGTACCGTACGGAAAATGAAGACGATGTAGTCTCTCTGCTCAGGAATGCGTCAGAGAGGAGAACGCCCGTGACGTTCAGGGCTGCAGGCACGAGCCTTTCCGGCCAGTCCGTCAGTGATTCAGTCCTTGCAGTTGCCGGGAAGAACTGGACAGCCTTTTCTGTTGCGCCTGACGGCAGCACAGTCACCCTCCAACCTGGCATAGTGGGGGCTAAAGTCAATGCCATCCTCGCTCCCTATGGGCGAAAATTCGGTCCCGACCCTGCCTCAATAGGAAGCTGTATGGTCGGCGGCATAGTGATGAATAATGCGTCCGGCATGAGTTGTGGCATACATGCCAACAGTGATGCGCTGCTTCGCTCGATCAGGATAGTTCTCGCAGACGGTACTGTCCTGGACACCTCCTCTGCGGAAAGCCGCGCAGATTTCACACGGATACATGGAGATATCGTGGACGGCATCGCGATGATACGCGATGAAATCTGGTCCGATAAGAGTTTGTCGGATCGAATAAGATACAAGTATTCGATAAAGAATGTTGTGGGTCTCAACCTTCTTCCATTCGTTAGGTTCGAGGATCCATTCGACATCATGGCTCATCTGATGGTGGGTTCCGAGGGCACGCTTGCTTTTATGTCGTCAGTGACGATGGATACGGTCCCTCTTCCGGCTTTCAAGGCTAGTGCGATGGTGTATTTCCGCTCTATTTGCGATGCTGCGGAGGCAGTCGTTAAGATAAAACACCTTGTTGTCAACGCCGCGGAGCTACTTGACAGACGTTCGTTGACTTCTGTCGGTGACGACAAGGGAGACACAGCCGTGCTGATTGAGGTTACGGGGACGAGCCAGGAAGAACTGGCGGAGAGGATAAAGGCCGTTGAAGATGCCATCCCTGAGGAGATGACCGTTACGGGGGTCGCGTTTTCGACGGATCCTGAGGTAACAGCCGGATATTGGCAGATACGTTCGGGCATTTTCCCTACCGTCGGAGGTTTGCGTGAGCAGGGAACGACTTGCCTCATCGAGGATGTAGCGTTCCATATCGAGGATCTGCCTCAGGCTACTGCTGATCTGTCGGAACTGCTTGACAGGCATCACTATGAAGATTCGTGTATCTACGGTCATGCCCTTGAAGGCAATTTCCACTTCATAATTAACCAGCGCTTTGATTCACAGGCTCAGATTGACCGATATAGGGCCATGATCAAGGATGTCGCACAACTCGTCGTTGGAAAATACGATGGTTCACTCAAGGCCGAACACGGTACAGGCCGTAACATGGCGCCTTTCGTGGAGCTTGAGTGGGGTCCGCAGGCCTTCGGTATCATGAAGAGGATCAAGAAACTGTTTGATCCTGAGGGCATCCTCAATCCCGGAGTCATATTCAACGATGATCCGGAGTGTTTCTTAAAGCACATCAAGGCTATGCCTGTCGTCAAACCGGGCTCTGATGCTTCCCGTGAGACGATAGAGAGTTTCAGACAGATAAACAAGTGTATCGAATGTGGTTTCTGCGAGGTGAACTGCGTAAGCCACGGACTGACCCTGTCCTCGAGGATGAGGATAGCCGCGCGCAGGGTGATGCTTTCTTCGGACGGCGAAATACGGAGGGAACTCGAAAAGCAATATGCATATTATGGAAAGGAGACTTGTGCTGGAGATGGTCTTTGTTCGACTTCATGTCCTATGGGCATCAATGTCGCCGACCTGACCCATGAATTGAGGCGTCAGACCATAGGAAAGTCGGCGAAATGCGGCTGGACTCTTGCAGCCGGGCACTTTGCCGGAACGAAGAATGCCCTGCGCGTAGTGCTCGGCGTGGCGGAAGCGGGGCGGGCGGTATTGGGCGATAAGGGCATGGGGAAGATCTGCGAGGGACTTCACAATGCCGTCGGACTCCCTTTGTGGACGCCCTCGACTCCTGGTCCGTACCGAGTGAAGAAGACTGCATTTACGGAGGAGAACAAGCCTGCCGTGGTGTATTTCCCCAGTTGCTTCAATCAGATGATGGGGGCGGTCAAGGGCAGAAAGCCCTTGGCTGAGGAGACCGCGTCTCTTCTTGAAAAGGCGGGGTATAGAGTGATATATCCAGAGCATATGGATTCGCTCTGCTGTGGTACAATATGGGAGAGCAAGGGCATGCCGGACGTCGCGGACCGCAAGACAGCTGAACTTGAGGCTGCTTTGTTGAAAGCCAGTGAAAATGGCCGGTATCCTATCCTCTGCGATCAGAGCCCCTGTCTGCATAGGATGAGGACAAAGATAAAGGGTCTCGATCTGTATGAACCTGCAGAATTCATATGGAAATTCTTGCGTAGCAGGCTTGTGTTCATCAGGACGGATGAGACGGTGGCAGTCCATGTCACCTGCTCGACAAAATTGATGAAACTTGAAAAGACCATTATCGATCTGGCCGGGTTGTGTTCGTCAAGAGTGATTGTCCCGGAAGGAATAGGTTGCTGCGGTTTTGCGGGAGATAAGGGTATGACGTACCCCGAACTCAATAAATGGGCATTAAGAAACCTGCGGGATCAGGTCAGAGAAGCCTCCGCAGGATACTCTAACAGCAGAACGTGTGAGATAGGCTTGCAAACACATTCAGGTATTCCGTATATGTCGATTGTCTATCTTGTCAATGCCCATACCGCAGCAGTGAAATAATCGCGAAAAAATTCAGAAATCTAACCGATTTTGGCCTTTTCTTTTTATCTACCCGGACACACTTTTTGGCACATTATTATTCAAGGATTCTGATCACCTAGACATTTGCACCTTTGAATACGGCCTCTCAGGCCATTGTGGACCAAATTTGAAGAACCGCAAAAAATGCATTTTTTAAGCATATCAGCAATAATCGCTGCAAAGATATGAATATTAGACTATTATAGCGTTTTTATCACCCAGAATGTCTATTAGCCCAAAATTTCTTGACGTTTTATATTGTTAGAAGCGCGCCCTCCATTACGGAGAACGCGCTTGTTATTGATATTGTTCTAATCTTGATGATTATTCGCCCGGAGCAATCGCACCCATCGGACATGCATCAGCGCAAGTACCGCAATCGATGCAGATATTAGGATCGATTGAATAAACATCACCTTCAATAATAGCCCCTGAAGGGCACTCACGCTGGCAAGTAACACATGCCACACAGGTGTCTGGAGAAATTTTGTAAGCCATACTGGTTGTAATTTTCAAAAACAGTACCACAAATTTAGCAGTATAAAATCGAAATTCAAATTTTTCAGACCGAAGAAATTATAGTAACTTTGCATGATATGAAAACCGTATTGTTGTTATTAGCCCTGCTTCTGGGCGGGCAGCCGCAATTTGACAAGACCGTACACGACTTCGGCACCATCAGTGTCAAGGACGGTCCGCAGACATGCTCATTCACCGTGACCAACACCGGGGATGACGACCTGCTGATCTACGCCGTAGTCTCCTCCTGCGGATGCACGGACGTGGATTGGACACGGTCCGCCATCAAACCCGGAGAGAAAGGCACCATAACGGCCACATACAGCAACAATGACGGGCCGTACCCCTTCGACAAGACCATTACGGCTTACATGTCACATAACGAAAAGCCAGTAGTGCTTCACCTGAGGGGCACAGTCACCAATAAGAAAAAGAAATAGAGATGGCAGAAGTCCAGCAAGTCAACTACACCGACGACAATATCCGCACCCTTGAAGGCGTACAGCACATCAGGATGCGTCCCGGAATGTATATCGGCCGTCTTGGTGACGGACGCAACCCGAGTGACGGCATATATGTCCTCCTGAAGGAGATTGTGGACAACTCCATAGACGAGTATGCCATGGGCTTCGGAAAGCAGGTCATCATAGATGTTGTGGACAACCATGTAAGGGTCCGCGATTTCGGCCGCGGCATCCCTCTTGACTCAGTCATCAAGGCTGTCAGCGTGCTAAACACCGGCGGTAAGTTCGACGATAAGGCTTTCAAGAAATCAGTCGGTCTCAACGGCGTCGGCACCAAGGCCGTGAATGCCCTTTCCCAGGATTTCTATGTCTGCTCGCACCGCGACGGGGAATGCTCGTGGGCAAGGTTCGAATGCGGCCACCTCAAGGACAGCGGCAGAGGCCCTACCAAGGAGAAGAACGGCACGCTGGTCGAATTCTTCCCGGACGCAGCCCTGTTCAAGGACTTCAATTTCAACCTCGATTTCGTGGAGACGATGGTGAAGAACTACTCCTATCTGAAGAAAGGTCTCACCCTCGTGCTCAACGGCACTGCCTACAAGTCCGAAAACGGTCTTCTTGACCTCGTGAACGAGAATCTGAGCGAAGCGCCGCTTTATCCGCCTATCCATCTGGAAGGCGAAGACATAGAGATAGTCCTCACCCACGGCAACGCCTACGGTGAGAACATAGCCTCCTTCGTCAACGGACAGAACACCAGGGACGGAGGCACCCACCTTGCAGCATACCGCGAGGCTATCGCCAAGACACTCAAGGACTTCTTCAAGAAGAACTACACCCCGGAGGACTGCCGCCAGGGCGTCGTCGGAGCCATAAGCATCCAGATACAGGAGCCTACCTTCGAAGCCCAGACCAAGATGAAGCTCAGGTCCACTTATATGTGGGAGAAGCCCGACAAGGGCGAGCACGGACAGACCATACGCTCCTTCGTCAACGACTTCGTGGCAAGGAACCTTGACAACTACCTCCACATGAACAAGGACATCGTCCCTGTCATCGAAGACAAGATCAAGGCATCCCAGCAGGAAAGGGAGGAGATATCCGGCATACAGAAAAAGACACGCGAAAGGGCCAAGAGGACCAATGTCTATAACCGCAAACTGCGCGACTGCCGCTTCCACTACAACGACAAGATCACCGAGAAAACCCAGGACAGCATAGAGAATTCATCGATCTTCATCACCGAGGGAGATTCGGCAAGCGGTACCATCACCAAGGCCCGCGATGCCAATTTCCAGGCTGTTTTCAGCCTGCGGGGAAAGCCTATAAACTGCTATAAGGAAAGCCGCAAGAAGGTGGCCGAGAACGAAGAGCTGAATCTTCTCGTCAGCGCCCTGGGAGTCGAGGACGACCTCGAGAACCTCAGGTACAACAATATCATAGTCGCCACCGATGCTGATGACGACGGCATGCACATCCGCATGCTCGTACTGACATTCTTCATGAAATATTACCCGGACCTCATCCGCCGCGGGCACGTCCACATCCTCCAGACCCCGCTTTTCAGGGTCCGCAACAAGAAGGAGAACCGCTACTGCTATTCTCAGGAGGAAAAGGAAGCCGCCATCAAGGCGCTCAAGACCGGAGTGGAGATCACGAGGTTCAAAGGTCTTGGTGAGATTTCATACGAAGAGTTCATCAACTTCATCGGCAAGGACATGCGCCTTGACCTCGTAAAACTCGCCGAAGAGGAGAGCATATCCGAGATTATGGAATTCTACATGGGAGACAATACCATAGAGCGCCAGAATTTCATACGCGCCAACCTCCGCTCCGAAGAAGAACTCGAAGACATCAACATCTAGCAGACCCGGGGCGTATCAGCGGGCCTGCATATCCACTATTTCCGCAACGTCACGGACCGGACGGTCCGCGTAACGGCTGAATGTCGCAAGGCATAGAGGGCATGCCGTAGCGATAGCGTCAGGATGCCCGGAGGTAAGGTCTGCAAGTGCGGCGCGGGTCATCGCCTCCCTTTGGGCGAAACCGAGCGTCAGACTGCCGAGACTGCCGCCGCAGCATATACTTTCTTCGCGCACATGACCGGCATCGACTATCATGGCCGCCTGACCGACAAGTTTGCGGGGAGCCTCATAGACGCCACAACCGCGGCCGAGTTCGCACGGGTCATGATACACATAGCAGATGTCGCTCTTCTCCAGAGTGAGACGCCCCAGTTTGACAAGGCCTTCGATATATTCCGTATGGTGGACTACCCTGACACCGGGCAGTTTGTAATGTTCGGCGAACATCTTGTAGCAGATAGGGCAGCTGAGCACCAGGGTGTCCGCCCCGCTTTCCATGATGATCTTCTCATTCATGCGCACCATCTGCTTGGCCTGCACAAAGCGGCCGGCCGTCATCATAGGTCTTCCGCAGCACAGCCCTCCGTCCCTGTCCATCCAGACAAAATCCACTCCGGCCTTCCTGAATACCGACTCCACAGCCACACCTATCCGCGGCGTCAACTGAGACATGCACCCCGAGAAATATATCACCTTGGAGCCCTTGGCCGCTTCCACCAGAGGCGCCGTGTCGATATTCGAATAATCCTGGTCAAGTCCATATTTCCTGATGGAGCGCTGGGCAATACGCAGTGCCGGGCCCTGCACGCCCACCTGGCACACAGCCTGGCACTTGCCGCATAGAAGACATTTATCGCTGATCTCTTCGATACGCTTCTCGTTACCACGCCTTATCTGACGGTTGAGATACACCGTACAATCCTTGATATTGGCCTTCTTCACACTCATCGGACAGGCATCGATACAAACACCGCAGTTAGGGCAGCTGAGCACCTCGATACGTGCGAAGCCCTTTCTGGCATTGCGTATCCTCAGGCCGGCATTCCGCATCGGGATAAGCATCATCTCGGCAGGGATGTGCATGTACCGCGTGAAAGGAAGCACGCACATGAAAATGCACAGCGCGATGGAATAAGCCCACCAGGTAGGTAGCATATTGAACTCATTTCCCAGGAACTGTCTTGCCACCCAGTTGAGAGGTGTGGTAAGGAACGACCCTCCGCTGATATGGGCGGTAAATCCCTCGGCAAGCCAGCGCAACGGAAATATTGCCCATAACGAATACAGCCCGACACGGTCGAGCACGGACGGATTCGTAGTGCGTCTCATGCCGAATATCCTTGAGCGGAAACGTTTGATGATGGCAAGGGTTATACCGCTCAGCACCACCAGCAGGAAGAAGTCCATCAGGAAGAAAAAGAACGCCCCCTTGATTGTCGCATCCGCTTCTGATACAAAGAAATTGAAGAAAATCGGATAATAGAAGAACCTTATCCTCTGCGGGACGAACAGGATCACTTCAATATGTCCCAGCACTATCAGCATGAACCAGCCGAACGCTATGCTGGAATGCATATAGCCGAGCACGGGGTTGCGCTTCCACAGCTTGACGTGCAGCAGGCAGTTGGCGAATATATCCTTGATGTTCTTCCACGCCGTCCGGGGAGTGATGAGGGACAGGAAAAATCTCTTCCTGTCTTCACCCGGCAGCTGCAGCAGTATCCTGACAATACCGAAGAGGCAGTATCCGAGCACGAACACCATTCCGAATACGAAAGGAATGACGAAAGGATGGAAACCAGATGCTATCCTGTCAACCATCACCTGGACCCTCCTTTTTCATAGATACGGCACAGGCTCAGGAGCAGATGCCTCGTATTGATTCCACGCGGGCATACCATCGTGCATTTGCCGCAGAGCATACAGTTGGACAGCATAGGTGCGACATCACGTCCGCGCTGAAGCGCCAGAATAACCTGCCTGACACTCATTCCGGAATACGGCGAAGCAGTGCAGGTGGCGCTGCAACTGCCGCATGCCATGCACATCCTGATGTCCGGTTCCATCTCCGCGAGCCTTTTGTAAAGGCCGGTGTCCACCTTGTCAAGGTCCACCGTGGAACTCGGGTTTATGCCGAAACCGAAATCCGTCATACGCGCGAAAGATAATTATGTATGCTCAGGACCGCAGCCCTGGCTTCGGCGACTGTCTCAGGGACCGTCTTGGTACCTGTACATGCACCGGCATAGAATATTCCGGGACTTCCGGACTCCATGATACTGTACACATTGTCACGGCTTCTCAGGAAACCGTCGGTATCCATCTCGAGGCGGAGCATTCCGGCAATCTTCACTGCATCCGGATTGCACACCATACCGGCCATAAGGACCAGAAGGTCAAGGGCGACCTTCACCGGTTTGCCGCTGAGGGTGTCCTCTGCCTTGACCTGAAGCCGGCCGTCGAATCTCTCCCCCACCTCGGACACCCGGCCACGGATGAAATGGATGCCGTAGTCACGCTGGGCGTTTATATAGAAATCCTCATATTTCTTACCGAACAGACGAAGGTCCATATAGAAGCACCATACCTCGGCGTCAGGGAATTTCTCCTTCACCTCGATGGCCTGCTTTATGGCAGTCATGCAGCACACCTTGGAGCATTGGGAATTGCCGGCCTTCACGTCGCGGGACCCGACACAATGCACAAACCCCACCGCCTTCGGATTCTCCGGGACACGCCTGTCATCTCCCGTGTTCAACCACTTCTCGAGGTCCCGGTTGGTTATGACATTCTCGTAGATGCCGTATCCATATTCCTCCTTGCGGCGCGCATCGAACAGATTGAAGCCCGTCGCCACCAGCACCGCCCTGCAGTTGATGTTTATTCCGTTGGACAGCATGACATTATAGCCGTCCTTAAGACGGTTTATGAACTGTATTCCGGTCTCAAGGAATATGTTGGCATCATGCACGTCCTCTATCATCCTGGAGATAAGTTTCCCTGCGGGAGTCATGTCGGGGAACAGCTTGTGCCAACCGGCGACATGGCCTCCGAGATGATCGGACTTTTCTATAATGATAGGCATATAGCCCAGTGCCAGAAGCTGTTTTGCAGCCTCGAGGCCGGCTATTCCTCCGCCTATTATGACAACATTCTCTTTCATGTCAATGGCATTTCATGTTTGTCGGCATCTCCGGGCGGAGAATATCCTCCCTGTTGACGCCCAGATACTTGGCCGAAGGATCGTATTCTATCCCCATCTTGTCCAGAAGAGGCTCCACGGCCACCTGATGGATCTGCAGACCGAGGTCCCAGGGATCGTATCCGAGGACCAGACCGGCAAGCTCCTCGTAAGTCAGCACAGGAATCCCGTACCCGTTCTCCCCGTAGGTCTTGCCTGTCTGCTCGCTGATGACATACTGCCAGCGGTCCAGGAAATACGGACATCCGGGACAGTTGGTGATAATGGCATCCGGACGGTATGGCTCCATCGATTCGAATTTCTTGTAGGTATTGGCCAGGCTGTACCCCCTGTTCGCCTTCACATGGTACTGGCGGAAACCATAGCCACAGCAGTGACGGCGCTCGGGGTAATCGATCACCCGTCCGCCCCAGCTCTCCACCATACCGCTCAGCACGCATGGATATTCGGCACCGCCTATTCCCTTGTGCGGGAACATCTTCGAATAATGGCAGCCTATATGCTCGACGATGCGCAGGGGCTCACCGGTCTCCTTGTTTATAAGGTGGTAGCGGGCGTTCTCCGCTATTTCATTGCGGAATTTGTAGATCAGGTCGCTTGCATGGGCGACGTATTTCGGGGTCTTGAACTCGCGCTTGCAGGCTTTCCAGAGATTCTCCCTTATCTTCGCCTCAAGCTCAGGGAATTCCCGCCAGGTCTCTATGGTCTCGTTGTAATTGCCGAACGAAGTGATGCAGGAGACCACCAGGTTCTCATATCCCGCCTCCGTCATAATGGCGAACTGACGGGCCACTATGGTCATCGCCGTCTCCTGAGGTATCGTATCTGAGTGATATGCAATCCCTCCACATGTGGTATGATGCTCATTGTCACATATGTCCTTGCCCAGGAGCCCGCGGGTGATCTCAAGGAAATACTTCTCGCTCGCCGGGAAGAAATTCTGGCGTATGCAGCTGCGTGCATAGAACCAGTGGTCGTCCGGAATGTCCTTCTGATAGTCGGACCATATCTTCTGTTTGCCTTGGTATATCATCCTATTCGTCGTTGAAATGCCCCGGAGAGCAATGTTCGAAAGTGTATTTACGGTATTCCTCTACGGTCATGCCCATCTTGCGGGCCTGTTCCCCGGAACACTTCTCTATGCGTTCAGTCATGGCCGTGCCTCCGCTGACGTCGAATATGGCTTTAAGTTCCGCAAGGTCATCTTCGGAAATGAGCCTCAGGGCTCCGGGGCCCTTTCCCTTGTAGTTCGCCCCGAGACGCGCGTAGCCCGACTCCTTATGGTCAAGGAACCATTTCCACACGGGTCCGGACTCCTTGTGGTCTTCGAAATCGAATGTATCAGGATAGATGCAGTAGCCGTATTTAAGAATATTGCCCACCAGCGCCCTGGAAAGCGGAAAAAGCTGCCGGCCCCTCTCGGATTCGACAAAAAGGCCGGTCTCGACCGAAAGTCTGCGGAGCGCCATTATCACCTTGCCGGGCGCGTTGGAACGCGGGCAACGTGTCATGCATGACATACACTCTCCGCAATACCATATTGTATCGCTGCGGAGAAGTTCCTCTATCGCAGCATCGTCCTTTTTCTGGACTATGTCCATTATCCTGCGGGGATCGTATCTGTAGAATTCCGCAGCAGGGCAGATCGCCGTACACGTGCCGCAGTTGATACATGTCTTAAGGCCTTCCTTGAAGCGGTAATCCTCGCAAAGCTTATCATACAATACGCCCATATCCAAGTCTTAGTACGAATGACAAAATTACAAAATATTACTATTTTTGCAATCAATATGAACCTTGTCAACCTTTTCAAGAAAATCTGGCCTTATGTCAGGCCATACAGATGGCTGGTAGCCATCACACTGATACTCACCCTCATAGGGTCTCTCATGGCGCAGGTCAACGCCATAGTGCTTGACCGTACCGTGGATGCTGTCAACGCACTTGTCACGGCCAAGGACTTCGCATGGGCGAAAGCGGCGCGCATCCTCACCATAATAAGCATAGTGCTGCTCGGCAAGGAGATTCTCAGCGCGCTCATAACCTTCGCCCAGAACTTCTTCGGGGAGAGGATGAGGATTTTCGTCTCCAAGGACCTGTCCCAGGCCGTCATAGACAAGATGCTGACCTTCAGGATGGCATTCTTCTCACGCTCCGACAATGACACGGGAAAGCTCCAGACCCGTATCGACCAGGGCGTCAGCAGCCTGTCCAGGACCGTGCAGAACTTCTTCATCGACCTCCTGCCTCTGTTCACAAGCGCCATCATAGCCCTCGTGCTCATGTTCAGCGCCAATGTATATGTAGGTCTTACAGCACTTTTCATAGTCCCCATATATATATGGATCACCATAGCCCAGGCCAGGAAACTCAAGGGATGGAGGCGCAATATGAGGACGCTCAGGGAGGACAAGAGCCACGGTGTGATGAACATCATCGAGAGCATCAACGTCATCAAGAGCTTCAACCGCGAGCAGATCGAGAGCAAGAAGCAGTGGGATCTCCAGACTGAATTCACCGACAACCAGATGCAGGTCAGGAAGACCAGTTTCTACTACAACGGTCTCAAGAGTTTCGTCAAGCAGGTGGGTACGGTCCTAGTCATCATCCTCACCGCATACCTAGTCCTCATCCAATATCCGGGCATGACCATAGGTAAGATCATGTACCATGTCATGCTCTTCAGCAACGTCGTGGCCCCGATCACCCAATTGCAGCGCATATTCGACGACATGAACGATGCGCTCATCTATGCGGAGGGCTTTTTCGACATCCTCGACTCCGATGCGGATACGGAGCCTACCGGCAGCTACAGGCCGGAGAAGGTGTACGGCAACTTCGAGCTCAAGCATGTTGACTTCACCTATCCTAACGGCACCAAGGCACTATGGGACATCAACATGAAGGTTGACAGCGGCAAGATCACCGCGCTCGTGGGTCTCAGCGGCGCAGGCAAGTCCACCATAGTCAATCTTCTGGACAAGTTCTACGAGCCCGACTGCGGAAGCATCACATTGGACGGTATCGACCTCAAGGAGTACGACACACAGTTCCTCCGCGACAATATAGGACTGGTGCTCCAGAAGAACCACATATTCGACGGAAGCATCGAGGAGAACATCAGGTACGGACGTCCTGACGCGACCTTCGAGGAAGTTGTAGCAGCGGCCAAGGCTGCATATATCTACGATCAGATCATGGCGCTTCCTGAACAGTTCGCCAACAAGGCCCAGGCCCTCTCCGGCGGACAGCAGCAGCGTATCGCCATCGCGAGAATGTTCCTGAAGAACCCTCCTATCATATTCCTCGACGAGCCTACCGCATCCCTTGATGCCATAGCCACCGAGCAGATCAAGGCCAGCATCGACGCCATCAAGAAAGACAGGACTGTCATCATCATATCCCACAACATCTCCCAGATCATAGACAGCGACGTGATCTACGCCCTGCGCAACGGGCGCGTGGAGGAAGCCGGCGACCCGGACGAAGTCTACAAGCAGGGCGGTGTTTACAAGGAAATCGTCGATGCCTCCGCACGCAGCCTGAATATCAACAAACTCGCCCAAACCCTCGATGTCGACGGAGACGGGAAGATAGACCTTTAGCCCATGACACAGAGATTCAGCCGCTTCCTTCTCACCAAGGTGATGGGATGGACCATAGTCGGGGAGAAAGCTCCGGAGGAGAAAGTGATCTATCTGGCAGCGCCACACACCAGCATATGGGATTTCCTTATCGGATATCTGTATTACAGGTCCCTGGGAGGGCACCTCAAGACCATGATCAAGAAAGAAGCCTTCTTCTTCCCGGCCAATCTGCTCCTCCGTGCCATGGGAGGATTCCCCATCGACCGTTCGCACCCTCAGAAGATGCTCATGAGCGTCATGCACGAGATGCAGCAGCCGGGAGATTTCCACCTCGTGATCTGTCCCGAAGGCACCAGGAAGGCAGTGAGAAAATGGAAGACAGGCTACCATACCATCGCCACGGCCACCGGCGCGCCGGTATATCTGACATTCTTCGATTACAGGACTAAGCGCGTAGGCATATTCAGCCGCTATGAACTGGCAGGGAATGCCAGGGAGGACACAGACCGCATTCAGGAGATATACGAGGAGCAGCATTTCACCGGAATGCATCCGGAAATGTATATAACGCACTGATTGTTTTGGCAATTGAAAAATAATTCCTATATTTGCAGCCCCGTTTTTCGGGGCTATTTTAATTCATTAACAATCAACAAAATGATCAAACAGTACGAAACCGTTTTCATTGCAACTCCCGTTTTGTCTGATTCCCAGATGAAGGAAGCGGTTGCCAAGTACGTCAATCTCATCAAGGACAACGGTGGTGAGATCGTGTACGAAGAGGATTGGGGGCTCAAGCAGCTCGCGTACCCAATCCAGCACAAGACATCAGGATTCTATTACCTGATCGAATTCAAGGCAGACCCTCAGTTCGTGGCAAACCTCGAGACCCAGTATCACCGTGATGAGCGCATTCTCCGCTACATCACCGTGGCTCTCGACAAGCATGCCATCGCATATGCTGAGCATCGCCGTCAGACACGTGCCGCAAAGGCTGCAGCCAAGGCTGAGCCACAGGCAGAAGTTGAACCAAAAGCAACAGAGGAGGCTTAATCATGGCAAACGTAGAGAACAACGAAATCCGTTATCTGAACCCTCCTACCGTAGAGGTTCGCAAGAAGAAATACTGCCGTTTCAAGAA
>JAZRXV010000035.1:0-5113 GCA_045600405.1 Candidatus Cryptobacteroides sp. | reverse complement strand
GAATTCAAATCCTGCATTCCGTTTCCCTGCAATATGGGGGCCAAACCGTGACTGGACTCCAGATCAGGATCATGGCAGCAATCTGCTGATAACATTGCAGGATATGGTCCTGCAGACCTATGACGGCAAGGATTATATCCTGCCGGCCTTCCCTGACGACTGGGGCGTGAAGTTCAAGCTGTACAGTTTCGGAGGCAGGAAGGTGAAATATCATAAGGCATTGTAAAGTTCCGTTGCCATGACCCGGTGACCTTTTTGCACGAGAGGTGAAGATACTTGAGTCTAGGAATGCTCCCGTGTCATATCTTCATGCTGCATGACGACTATTCCATGAATGCGTCCATAAAGCAGATGGATCGTTACGTGGACTATGTCAACGGACGGGTGAAGAGGAAGGCCTTGACGGACTGCAACCGGGCACCCATCCCTTAGACCATGGCTACCAGCTTTGGGCCAGGTCAATTGAGAAGCCGGCAGTGAAAATTCTCCGAAAGTACGGCATACGCTAAGAACGAATTGTGTAAATTAATGATTAACTTTAGAGTGCTTTGCACTTTTAAACATACCGTGCATGATGTACGGACTGTCTTCCTAATATTATACTTCGGGGTAGAATACAGCAAGGCGAATTTGTGCTAAATGAAGAAAAGTTGCCGAAATTTGAGAATATTGTGGAGTCTAGTTTTAAATTTATAGAAAAAAACGCATCTTTGAAACTGCTAATCAGACATTAACCAAATATGAAATCACTATGCTGTGCCCTGTCCATGATATTGGTGATGGGATGTACGACAAATAAAATGCTTGATTCCGATAGTCGTTATCGGCCTTTTAGCCCGGATGGTATCGAATTCCGTATAGCTGAAAGCAAATGGAATCCGGAGAGGAGGGGTAACCACCGTGCAGTAATCAACATCCAGAACGATTTGGCGGAAGGAGTGGTTGCTGACCTCCCATGGAGACGGCCTGACCTTCGTATCGAATCCAAGAAAATAGTCGTCTGCGATCAGGATGACAATGAGATAAAGGATGTCACTGTAACGATGCTTTCTGCGGAGAAAGGCCAGGTGATTTTCAAACCACTCAAAGGATGCACCCGTTACTATATCTATTACCTGCCGTATAATTTCCGTCATGGGTATGACGATGCCCGATATGGAAAGCCATGGAATGATTATCTGGCTCCGGAATATGAGGCGGACACCGAATGGGAAGCTGAAGTCCTGGCCTCGAAGGAGAATCTCCCGAAGGCAACGGTAGAGTGCTTTGAAAGCAGTACAAAATTCAATTTCTGGAGTCCTATGGGCCTGATAGCCACAGCAGAGGAAGAAGAAGCTGTCAAGTCGGCCTCGGGAAGGGATATGATTGTTTTTCCTGAGGATCGTGCGTTCCCTATCCAGCTCACCGGCCACCTCCCATGCAAATGGAACCATATACCAGAGACCTGTTTCTCCGGACGGGCCATGCGTAATGAATATTATGTATGGCAACTGGGCGTTTGGGCTGCCGGTAAGGACTTGAGCAACGTGAAGGTCAAGTTCTCTGACCTGACAAACGGGAGCGCCATCATACCGTCTTCGGAATTGACCTGCTTCAATCAGGAAGGGACAAACTGGGACGGTAAGCCGGTTGAATTCACAGTCGACGTCCCTCAGTCTAAGGTCCAGGCCCTTTGGTGCGGAGTACAGATTCCGGAGAATGCCAGGACGGGCAGGTACTTAGGGACAGTGACGGTTACTTCAGACAATTCGGAGGCACAGGTCATAGATTTGGAGATCAAAGTAATTGCTGATGTATTGGCAGACAAAGGTGATTCGGAGGTTTGGAGACATGCGCGCCTGCGTTGGTTGAATTCGACCATCGCTCTTGACAACGAGCCTGTCGCGCCTTACAGGGAAATGAATCTTGAGGGAAACAGGATCGAAGCCACTGGAAAGACCGTCGTAATCGGCGGCAACGGAATGGTGGAATCCGTATGCACGCACGGGAAAGAGGTGTTTTCCAGCCCTCAGACATTCGTGGTCAGCACTTCACAGGGCAATGTCACTTTCTCTGCTGACAATCTTGATATCCATAAGGACGCAGCCGGTCTTGTTAGTTGGACTGCTTCTTCCGAGCAGGAGGGCATCTCCTTCAAGTGCGATGCGAACATGGAGTTCGACGGGAATCTTCATTACGAAATTTCCGTGTCCTCCGATGAGGATATGGATGTGAATGACATCAGGCTCATCTCAAACTACACTGACTACACTTCAGAATATTACATGGGATGCGGCGCAAGCGGAGGATTCAGGCCTGAGGAACTGAGTTGGGACTGGACGGGCCCATATGACAGTTATTGGATCGGAGGCGCTCTGGCCGGTATGCACACCGAATTCAGGGGAGGCAGTTACCATGGTCCGCTCATCAGCGACTACAAGCCGGCTCCCACTCCTGTCTGGAGCAACAACGGATCAGGTCGCGTAACTGTCAGCGGCAGAAAAGGCGGAGAGGCGTGTGTCATCGCTTCAACCGGCAGGAATTCCATCAGCAGGACCCCGAAGATATTTGAGTTCAACCTCCTGATAACACCTGTCAAGGAACTGACTCCTGAAAAACATTTTACAGAGAAATATTTCCACGCTGATCCATATCAGTTTGACAAGGCTGCGGAAGATGGTTGCAACATTTCCAACATCCATCACGCAGGAGTCCTCAACCCGTATATAAATTATCCATTTGTGGTCAGGGAGCCTCTCATCGAGCACATCCGTCACCAGCATGAATCAGGCAGGAAGGTCAAACTGTATTACACAATCCGTGAGCTCTCGACGCTGTGCGGGGAAATCTACGCTTTCCACAGTCTCAATCATGAAATATTCACTGCTGGAGTAGGATATGGCCTTCCTTGGGAATGCGAACATCTCATAGATGATTATAAACCGGCATGGTATACAAGCAATGAGGATATAGGTTTTGAACCTGACGCGGCATTAGTTCTGACCGGGAACTCCAGATTCATCAATTATTGGCTGGAAGGACTCAGATGGATGGAGGAGAACTATGACCTTGACGGAATCTATATGGATGACGTTTCTTTTGACAGGACTACGGTCAAGAGGATAAGGAAGATCCTTGACAGATATCATGATGATGCATTGATTGACCTGCATTCAAATACAAATTATTCAAAAGGTCCGGCCAACCAATATACTGAGTTCTTCCCTTATGTCAACAGACTTTGGTTCGGAGAGAGTTACCGATATGACAGTATGTCTCCTGACGAGTGGTTCGTCACATTTTCAGGTATTCCATTCGGAGAGATGGCAGAGATGCTTCAAGGGGGAGGAAACCGTTACCTTGGAATGGTATATGGAGCTACGACCCGTCATACATGGATTGATGCCGCCAACAAAATATCTCCAGTCCCTGTATGGAAGTTCTGGGATGAATTCGGAATAGCAGAAGCTGACATGGTAGGTTATTGGGATCCGGCCTGCACGGTGACGACCAATGACCCGGAGGTCAAGGCAACCACCTATGTCAAGGATAAGGAAGTTCTGGTTTCCATCGGAAACTTTGATGATACTGACAAGAATATCAGGCTGAATATTAACTGGAAGGCGCTTGGGATGGATCCGGCCACAGCCAGGATTGAAGCTCCTGAGATATTCAACTTCCAGAAGGCGACCTCATTCAAGGATGGAGACAAGATTCCGGTCAGAAGCAAGGAAGGATGGCTTTTGATTATAAAACAGTGACACTGTTACTTGCTTTTTCTCATGAAAAGTGCACATTTGAATCATTTTTTCAGTTAAACACTGTCAAACCTACTTCTCAATGATAAACTTCGTGAGCGGTATCAAGGCACTTGTCCCTTCTTTTACAATTTGTCCATATCAATGCTCATGTCACCGATTGGAGGGTTGCTTCTCCACTGCCCGCGTGTGAAATCAGGAATCTCGACCGTTTTGTTCCCTCCCTTGACGCTTTCCTGGCTGAGAGGGATGACGGAACACCAGGTCGCAAGATCATACACAGTCGTGTCAAGCGGCAGGCCGTTGCGAAGACAATAAGACCAGCGGAGATCCATCATGTAGTCCATTCCTCCATGACCGCCGGATGTCTTGGCAATCTCTCCCCAGTTCTTCCAGAGGTCGCTCTGGTATTTGCTTTTGAATTCTTTCAGCTTCTCTTCTTCCATCCAGTTGGCACCTGCGCCGAGATCCTCCTCGATGGCGACCCGGAGAGGATTGGCGGAAAGCCTGCCCTTGAAACCGTAGAGATGGTATTGGCGGCTGTAAGGACCCGGCACATTGTCGCACTGCCTCAAAAGAATGGTCTTGCCGTTTGCGGTAGAAATGACTGTAGTGCTGAAGTCGTTGGCTTCAAATTTCACTTTTGCCACAGGTGCGTCAGGGCCGAATTTTCTCCTGGCAAACTCCTGCCATATGTAAGGCTTGCTACCCACTGATACCAGATGGTCGAGACGGTCTCCGCGGTTGATGTTCAGAGCCAGGGCGACTGGTCCGAGGGCATGCATAGGGTAAGAGGCTCCAGAGTGGCGGGACATCGTTTCAAGTGAAGAGAATATGACATCACGGGCAGGGAATGAATAATATCTGTCACCGCCGCGGGTCTCATGGATGTATTCGGCTTCGGCGTGGCAGAGCTCGTCAAGGATGCCGAGCTGAGCGGCCTGGATCATGAGCATCTCGTCGTCTCCGTAGCAGCAGTTGGCAAGCATCATACAGTGCTTCTTTTCCTTCTCACAGGTCTCGACCACTTCCCATGCCTCGTCTATGGTGAGGATTCCAGGCACCTCGACAAAGGCGTGGAGGCCGGCGCGCATCGCGTAGATGGATATTGTTGCATGACACTCCCAGTTGGTGTTGATATGGACTGCATCGCAAAGGCCCGAGTCGCACAATTCCTTATAGGCTTCAGGTCCGATGAAAATCTTAGGTTTGGCAAAGCCGTTTTCTTTCATGACGGCTGCAGCCTTCTGTGCCCTTTCTTCAACAAGTTCGCACAAGGCGACCACCTCGACTCCCGGGACATTGCACAGACGATGTACAGCGGAATTGCCTCGTCCGCCGACACCGATGACGCCTACACGTATCTTATCAAGCTT
>JAZRXV010000034.1:0-8096 GCA_045600405.1 Candidatus Cryptobacteroides sp. | reverse complement strand
GTCACTCCGACCGGAAGTTCGTTGAGGTCTTCGTCAACTATATATTCCCTGACATTAAGCAGCGGACGTCCGATGGTGATCCTGTCTGCATCGGTCAGTTCCTTGCCGTTGCTGCTGACACTGATTTCCGTAGGACCGTATGTGTTGAAAAGGCGTGCATTCGGAGCGAGTTCCTTGATTTGCGGGAGAAGAGTTGGAGGGTATTTCTCACCTCCAAGCACGATGAACCTGCATTTTGAAAGCGCTTTCCGGAATTCGGGCAGATCAAGGAACATCTTCAATCTGGAAGGTGTGCCGCTGAATCCGTCCACATCCGTGCGTATCATCAGCTCGGCCAAAGCCAGAGGGTCGTTGACCTGATCCTCATTCGCGAAGACCAATGTCATGCCATTGAAGATGGACGCGCCTATTTCCTTGAGCGACAAGTCGAAACTGACTGTGGTTATGCATAGCATCGTCCTGCATTCATGGACGAGGCAATGGAAATGGCGATTCTCCGGATGGTCTGTCAGATAGTTGCATATGCCGACATGACGCAGCATCACGCCCTTAGGACGTCCTGTCGAGCCTGAGGTGTATATCAGATAAGCCAGCGAGTCCTCGCTCATCTCCAGGCCCGGATTCGTCACGGGTACATCCTCTGCAAGAATTTCTTCGATATCGAGTGCCCGGTCACCATAGTCCTGCAACTTGTCCTTGGTCGTGATCACATAGCGTGCGTGGCTGTCTTCGGTTATGAGCCTGATTCTGTCCGCCGGATATTCAGGGTCGCAAGGTATGTATGCGGCGCCTGTCTTCATCACGCCGAACATAGAGAGGAGATGCCAGCTTTTACGCGGAAGCAGGAGGCATATGCGGTCTCCCGCAACAACTCCCTTGGCAATCAGGGAGTTGGCAATGACGTTGGCTTTCTGGTTGAACTCGCGGTAGGTCAATGTCTCGTTGCATGCTATGACGGCCGTCTTTTCCGGGGCAGTCTCCGCCCAGTGCTCGATACTCTGATGGAAAAGGCGGAAACGGACGGCAGATGGGTCGTAGCATGTCTTGTGCAGCGTCTCAACCTCGGCTTTCTGATTCGCGCTCATTATGGACACACTCTGCAACGGTGCGTCCGGGTCATCCAGGAAATGGCTTACAACGGCATCAAGGGACTCGGCGAAACGGCGGACGAAGTCGGTGGAATATGCTGAAATGTCGTAGTTGATGATGATTTCTGGACTACCCGTCTTTCCGCCGATAGTGACAGTGCAGTCACTGTCGTGGTCGTTGACAAATATGGCAGTACTTTCAACTTCTCCGGCACGAACGCTGTAGCGCTGTCTGAGAGTGCCGTACTGGTATGTGAAACGCAGTCTGGGCCGGAACCCGTAGTCATTGACGATATTCGAGAATGGATATTCCTGATGTGTGCGGGTTTCCAGGAAAATATTCCTGTTGCGCAGTATGAACTCGCGGACACTTATTTTCTCTACCGAACCCACAACGGGAAGTGTGTTGACGAACATACCGACAACACCTTCCGTCAGGGGATTCTGGCGTCCGTTGCTGATGGTCGCCATGCTGACGGTCTTCGTATTGGCATAACGGCTTATCGTGTATATGGCAGCAGACATGAACAACGTGGACGGTGCGGTGCCGAGTGCCTTGGCGCGTTCCATCACGTCAGGAGTACTGACCGGGATCATATAGTCAGCATGTCCGGTAGAATCCTGCCCGCTGATGTCGTGCGGGAGTGTTGTAGCCTCAACTCCGCTCAGAAGCGAGTCATAGTATGCCTTGTCGGCGGAAATGTCCTTCGACTGCTGCGCAGTGGCAAAATCAGCGTATGACTGTGGCTCCGCGGATGGTGCAGTGCCATCAAGGGCCGCACACAGCTGTGTCGTGAAGATATGCCTCGAAGAGCCGTCAAAAACGAGATGATGGATATCATAGAGAAGGACGGCGCCGGAGGGGGTGTCAAGCACTTCTGCACGGTACAGCGGCCCATTTTTCAGGTCGAAGCTGCGCATGAAGCCGGCGGTGATGTCCCTGGCTTCTTCGTCCGTCACCCGGTGCAGCGCTACCTCCGCCTTGCATGTCTCAGGATAGATCTGGACCGGACCGTCCGCTCCATCGCCGAAGGTGGAGAACAGAGTCGGATGACACTCGATCACCTGCGCTGTGGCGCGTGCTACCTCCCCGGCCGGAATCTCAGGCGGGAAACAAACCTTGTAAGGCGTGTTGTATTCAAGAGTATCGGGATTAAGCAGGCAGTCCGTATAGACACCGATCTGAGCGAACGATAGTGTATTATTTTTCATATATGGTCGATTTTATATCTCTATTTGTCTATGGTCAGTGTGACCATGTTCTGATTGAATATGTACCTGTATTTGACATCCTTGCAGTAAGCGCTGGCGAGAGTGAGCCCCAGGCCCAGTTTTTCACCGGAATCCCTGATGAAGTCAACCGGGTTGAACGGCACCCCGTCATCGCGCAGGGACACGATCACCTGATTGCCGCTCACCGTGGCGGCGACATCGATGGCGCTGGCTTTCCCGTGCTCGATGATGTTCTTTGCGAACTCTTCGGTACACAAGGCGGCTACAAAAACCGTATGTCCGTTCACATTGCGGGCTTCAAGGGCCGAGCGCAGAGTGAATATGGCTTCGCTCAGTGACTGTTTTGTGGCAAGGACGGTCATATCGGCCACCTTGTCGCTATCATTGTCCGGAATCAGGAACAGAGGGCTGAGTTTGCGGCTTTTCCGGCGCAGTATGATGCCCCACACGTAAATGATGACGAATGTCGCCATCTGTCCGCAGAAAAAACCTATCCAGTTTCCGTGCATCAGCCAGAAGAATACCATAGGCAACAGGGCCTGGGAGGCGGACAGCGCCATCGCCATATTGTTGCGGCCATAGAACTGATAGAAAGGCAATACATTGCACAACATCGCCTGGGCCACTATATGGAGCGAAAACATAGGCAGGGCCCTGCGGACCTCCGCCATTCCCTCACCGCCCGTAACGCCCAGCAGCGCACCTGTCTGAGCTGGGAGGAACACAAGGATGGCAGTGAATACCGCGAAGCAAACAGCCATGAACCGGTAGCCCCGGCGCAACAGTATCCGCATTCCGGTGTTGTCATTGAGACCGCTGAGGATGGAGCCGACCGGCTGTATCGTACGCAAGGTTCCCGTCAGTATGATCATCGAAAAGGAAAACATCTGCATACACACGGCAAGGGCTTTCAGACCATTCTCGCCAAGGAAGTGCCCGGCCACATAGTTATTGCCCAGGAACTGCACCGACAGCAGCACGGTTGAGAAGAACAGCGGCAGACCGAATGTCAGCATCCGTCCCGGCTCCACATCGGCAGCCTTGAATGTGCGCAGCCTCAAACTGCCCTTCCTGAAGAAATGGGGAAGAACCATTATTATGCATATCACATACATCAGCCCTGTGGCGGCGGCAGCTCCCGATATCCCCCATCCGAAATACTTGATGAATATTATGTCAAATAATATGTTGAAGATGTTGCCGACCAATACGGACCGGGAGACAAGCCTTGGGTTGCCGTCAATGGTGACAAACTGGTTGAGGACTATCGTAATCATCTGGGGGACGGCGATGAGTACGGTTATGCGCATATAGTCATCGGACATCTCCCTGAGCTGTTCCAACTGACACATTGCGTGTGAAAGTTGGGAGAACCACATCATTCCGGACACAGTAATAAGGCCTCCCAGAATGAAGGTAACAGCCAGACAGCACGAGAACAGCCTGTCGGCGCGAAGCCTGTCACCACGGCCGATGGCCATACCGCACAGCATCGTTGCTCCGGCAAGATACAGCCAGCACACTGACATGAAGCCCTGTTGCAGGGGTTTGCTCAAGTTGACCGCAGCCAGCGCGTCTTCCCCGAGCATATTGCCGACAATGGTTGCATCAATTATGGCCGCAATCTGGGAAGCGGCAACGGTCAGGACTGAAGCCAGAAGATACAGTCTGAAGGCCTTGCCGACCAGAACGGGCTTTCTTGTAAGTTGGATTGAACTGCCGCTCATTTTTACAGTATTAACGTTTGAACTTACTGTCGGACGTACGGGATGTAAGTCACCTGATATCGAACATGCTGTCGAAGTGGGTGACTTTGAGAACTTCCATAATGTTCTCGTTGACGTTAAGAAGGGTTATCTTCTGGCCGTTGGCCGCACTGGCCTTGCGGAGGCGGAGGAAAACCCTCAGGCCCGAACTCGCGACGTAGTCCAGGGCAGTGCAGTCGATGATCATGGGTTTCGTTGCGAGGGATTCAAGTTCTTTTACGGTAGGTTCAGCCTGTTCTGCTGCAATGGTGTCGAAACTGCCGGTCATGACGGCGGTCACGTTTTCTGCGTTGTTTTGAAGTATGATTTCCATATTATTATTTTGATTTGTTTCCGTTGTATTTTATGCAGAGCATGGTTATGTCGTCGCTCTGTTGTGCTCCGTCGGCGTACTTTCTGATTTCCTGGAGCACTCCCTCTATGATGTCCTGGGTTTGAGCTCCGTTGACGTCCCCGACCGCTTCCAGAAACCTTGCTTCGCCGAAGGCGTTCAATTCGTGGTCCATTGCTTCGGTCACTCCGTCCGTATAAAGCAGAAGGATATCCGCAGGCTGCAGTATCGTGGATTTCTGTACGAAGTCAATTTCTTCCACCACGCCGAGAGGCGGGTTGTCTGAGGCGAGGGTGAATTCAGTCTTGCCGTCGCGTAAGAGAAGCGGGGCGTTGTGGCCGGCATTGACATATTCAATCCTTCCGTTTCCGAGATCAAGGCAGCCGAACCAGAAAGTGACGAACCGGCACATATCATTATCCGTGCATAGCGATGTGTTCATTTGCCTCACGGCTTCGGCTGCTGTCATCCCTGTGGCCACGCTGCGGAAAAGATAGTGGGTAGAAGCCATGAACAATGAAGCCTGAAGCCCTTTGCCGCTGACGTCACCGATGCAGAAATACAATTTATCGTCGCTGATGAAATAGTCATACAGGTCGCCTCCGATATTGCGTGCAGGATAGAGACAGGCCGACACATCAATCTCCTTCCGGTTCGGGAATGGAGGGAATACATGCGGAACGATTTCATTCTGAGCGCGGGCGGCGAGTTTGAGTTCGTTGTCCATTACGGCTTTTTCCTTTTCCGTTTGATGCTGTTTCTTGATGAAAGGGCGGGCGACATGCGTTACAGAGAAGCGGATGACCATTGATATCACGAAGAACAGCAGCAGGATAAGAAGTGCAAGCGTAGCCATCGCCTTCCCTACTTCTTTGTCAATGATCTTCCTATCGGCGGAAAGGACTATTTTCCAGTCAAGATGGTCTATGTTACAATCTCTTACGATCATGTCCTCCGGTTTGAGCTTGAGGATATAATCATCCGGAGCAACAACCATGGAGCCGTTTGCAGTATATACGCTGATGTCTATGTCTTTCCTGACCTTGTAGGATGTGACGAATGTCGTGAGAGTACTGAGTTTGAAATAAGAATATGTGGCTCCGACCCGATTTGCTCCGTTATCATACAGGGGGACATAATAACAGATGATATCCTCTTGCTCTTTGAAGTCCTTGAGAGGGCCGCTCCAGCCGTTTTTTCCGTCGATGAAGGAAGCTTTCCATAGCGGATTGGAATCGATACCGGTATCGTGCAGGCAGGATTCTGTGATGATTCCGTGCTCGCTGTCGTAATAGGCATAATGCTCTAAGATTCCGTCATCTTGCAGAGACTCTTTCAGGGAGACTATTGATACGCCCAGTATGTCCGTCATAGACTTGACACTGCGTACAAGCAGCGTGTCAAGTCTGTCTTTGTTCAATAAGATGGGAGTCGCCAAGCCGGAAAAGGTCTTCGTTGCGTCCTCTATCCTCAATATTCTCTGCTCTATGTTCTGGCTGATGGCTATGAGGTCATCGGAGATACGTTCATTGATGAACTTTTCATATTTATGCCGTATGACACCAGCCATAATCAGCAGAATAATGGTAGAGACAAGCAACACTGCAGATGTGACCACGACCGACATCTTGAACTGAAGGCCTGATTTGTTATCTGTTTTTCTCTTGAATCCCATAATAAACAAATATAGTATAAATTCCCACACGAAACCACTCAAAAACGATTCTTGTTTCAAAAAAGTGAGAGTTCCCGCCCGGACGGACTGTTTGAAGTATGTAATTGGAGGAACATTGATCGATGGCCTGGAACGTACCATCGATACTCAAGGAAACACTGTCCTGCTGCTTCTGCAAGCGGCCGCGGAGGTCAGGTGATTTCACACACGGAGGCTCATTATGCAGTTTTTCCGTCTATTCAACCGGCTACCACGTCCCCGCGGAGGCGCTTACGCGTCATGGAACTTCAACTGTCTTTGAATCCACTCCGTAACCCGCCCAGATTCCTTCCCCTCCGCTGATGTTGGACATTATGTTGCCATCGTTTGAGATAAGGGTATTGCCAGCAAAGGTGGAATTCTCAGCAAATGATTTCCAGTATTTGAAACTGGCATCATCCATTGTGTAAAGTTTGACGTCCACTGTCATTCCCGAAGTGAAATACGGATTGAATTCAGCCCATTTATCTGTTTCCGGAGGGTACACATTCCATGATTCCATCGCGGAATCATCCACAAGACCCAGATATGATGGTTTGTATTGCTGCTTGGTATTCCCTTCGCGGACAAAGAAGCCACAGTGGCCGCCCATGGTGGAAGTCCTGCTGAAAGATGCCTCAAGGAAATATTGAGAATCGGATTCGCTGCTTTGCGCCACCTTTATTGCATCGATTGTCGCTCCTTCCGGGATTGTCGTTACAGCTGTGGCTTTCATATTGTGATACTCCACTTCCAATGAATATGTCTTCCCGGCCTCACCCCGCAGTTCACCGGTAGTATAGAGATACGGCGGAAAATAGTTCTTGTTCGCCATTCCCGTCAGTATCACATCATGGTCTCCGTCTCTGACTGTGACTTTCGCCCATCTGACCACACAGTCATTTATGTCATCCTCTCCGATGAACTCTGTTGAAACAGGAAGTGTCGTCGTTACCATGACTGTAGGAAAGCCCCCGTCTTCAATGAATCCGTCAATCACCAGCCTGGCCTCGGACACGTTCAGCACATCACCTGAGCAGGACACTGCCAGGAACATCGTCAGAATGATATTCATCAAAGTCTTAGACATCGTCAGATTCAAAATTTCATGTACAAACTAACCGACGGCATCATGCTGATGTTCAGGAAAGTCCTTTTCCGGTAGCGGTAGCCATCTTCGTAAACATAAAGGTTATAATACATTGCATTCTTGCGGCAAAGCACATTGTTGACGGAGAAGTTGACGCCCAGCTCGCTTCCTCCTTTGTCCAAAAGAATGCAATCTGCTGACATATCCATTCTGACATACGGCTCGAGCCTGTTGGCATTATGGGAACGGTAGTGTGACATAATCCTTCCGGAACAAAGATAAAAATAATCCGGCGCAGTAAAAGGTGTTCCGGAGGCTGCAACAAATGAAGTTCCAAAATCGAACCGTCCTGCCTTGTAGTTACACACGAGATTGAATTCATGCGGACGGTCGTGGGAGGCCGGGTACATATCCTCCCCTTCTGGACCGTCAATCTTTCTGAGAGAACGGTTGAAAGCATATCCGGCCCAACCGGTAAATCTTCCGGAACGTTTGGACAGCATCAGGAACAAGCCATAGTTCTTTCCTTTCCCGACATAAATCATATCTGAAATGGAATATGATGGACTGAGCAAGTCATATACAAATCCGGTATATTCAACCTGATTGTCGAGAGAGGTGAAGTACGTTGAAGCAGAAAAGGACAACAGACCGTTCAGAATGCTTCTGTCATATGACAGTCTGAGATTAAGTGCGGATTGAGGAGAGGAGAAGGTGCTGCCGGTCAGATAATAGAATTCAATCGGCAATCCTGTCTGTGTGAACCCGGTCCTGCAGAGAGTCTGATGTTTGAGGCTGCATCTCAAGGTCAATTCACTGCCGGAGGTCATTGTCTTGCAAACCTTGACAAAGGGCTCCGGCAGAAAATGGATATCATTCTCCGGAGACAGGTACA
>JAZRXV010000033.1:0-10187 GCA_045600405.1 Candidatus Cryptobacteroides sp. | reverse complement strand
GGGCATGGATATCATGAAGCATTATCCTGTAGAGGGCATTCCTATCGGATTCCTCGGCAATGACCTTGTCATCGCGGAAGTAGTGGATGCATATTACAAACTGGGGGAGAAGGACAAGGCGCGCGACCTGGGATCAGGCTTCGGTGCGGAACTGCTCAAGACTGCAAGGTTCTATCTCGAATTCTACGAATGGGCTCCTGAAGAATTCGAAAACACCGGCAACTACATCTACTTCCTCGCAGACGTTTTCAAGGAGTCCGGAGACACGGAACTTGCCGACAAGCTGACGGAGTCGTTCATGAAGTTGGTGGAAGCCTATACGAAGGATTAACGTTCCATCCGTACGACGATAGAGAGCGGGAGGACTTTGCCGAATCGGTCAACGAGGGCGAGTTCCCCGCTTTCCATTTTTGCGGGACTGCCGAACGCCTGCCTGACAAGGGTCTCTCCAAGCGCGGCGGAATAGCCGTTGGAATACAGGTTGAGCACAAGGAACGAGTCCTTCGGGGCTAGTATTTCATTGACAGTGCGGAGCATTTCGAAAAGACACTCGTCCAGTTTCCACTTCTCCCCGTCCGGGCCGTGCCCGTATGCCGGAGGGTCCAGGATTATCCCCTGGTAACTGTTGCCTCTGCGGGCTTCGCGTTTCGCGAATTTCATGGCATCCTCGACTATCCAGCGTATGCCGTCAAGGCCGCTGGACTCCATGTTGCCGCGGGCCCAGGTAACCACCTGGCGTACCGAATCAAGATGGGTCACGTCCGCTCCCGCCGCCTTGGCGGCAAGGGATGCGCCTCCGGTATATGCAAACAGGTTGAGGACTTTCGGATGGTCCATGGACTTGACCTTGCGATATATGAAATCCCAGTTCGGAGCCTGCTCGGGGAACACTCCGACATGCTTGAACGAAGTCATTCCAAGACGGAGGTCCATCTTCAGTCCTTCGGGATTGGAGTAGGCTATATGCCACTGATCGTCCATCTTCCTGAAGCGCTCCCATGTGCCGCTGTCCTCCTTGCCTGCCTTGCCGAAGCCCGCACCCGGAGTGAACCGTGTATGGGACATCCTGCGCCACTCGCTTTCCGGGAGGGAAGGGGTCCAGAGGGCCTTCGGCTCGGGACGGGACATCACATAGCTGCCGAAACGCTCGAGTTTCTCTCCTGAGCCGCTGTCAAGCAGCTCATAGTCTTTCCATTGCTTACCGGGATATTCTATCATAGCGAGTGCAAAGATATGCAGAAAATTATTAACTTTGCCGTCCGGAAAAATCAATCATTACATATTATGCAGAATATCGCAACTTATGATTTCACTGGCAAGAAGGCCATCGTACGCGTGGATTTCAACGTTCCGCTCAACGAAAACTTCGAGATTACAGACGACACCCGCATCCGTGCAGCCCTCCCGACCCTCAAGAAGGTCCTCGCAGGCGGCGGTTCGCTCATCATCATGTCCCACCTCGGACGTCCTAAGAAGGTTGACGCCAAGTTCTCACTCAAGCACATCGTCAACCACGTAAGTGAGAAACTCGGAGTCCCTGTACAGTTCGCAGATGACTGCCAGAAGGCACAGGCCCAGGCAGCAGCCCTCAAGCCGGGTGAAGTACTCCTTCTCGAAAACCTCCGTTTCTATGCTGAGGAGGAAGGCAAGCCTCGCGGACTCGCCGAGGATGCTTCAGACGAGGAGAAGAAGGCCGCAAAGGCAGCCGTGAAGGAGAGCCAGAAGGAATTCGTCAAGACCCTCGCTTCATATGCTGACTGCTATATCAACGACGCTTTCGGTACCGCACACCGCGCACACGGTTCAACCGCCCTCATAGCAAAATACTTCCCGAACGACAAGATGTTCGGATACCTGATGGAAGGCGAGATCAAGGCCATCGACAATGTCCTCAAGAACGCACAGCATCCTTTCACCGCCATTATCGGCGGAAGCAAGGTCTCCAGCAAGCTAGCCGTCCTCGAGAACATGCTTGAGAAGGTTGACAACCTCATCATCGGCGGCGGCATGGGCTATACCTTCGTCAAGGCCCAGGGCGGTCAGATCGGCAACTCACTCCATGAGGACGAGCTCATGCCACAGGCTCTCGATATCCTCGCAAAGGCAAAGGAGAAGGGTGTCAACATCTACATCTCCCAGGATACCGTCATCGCTGACAACTTCGCAAACGACGCCAACACCGACACCGTTCCTTCGAACGCTATCCCTGAGGGGCGGGAAGGAATGGATGCAGGTGCAGACTCACTCGCTGTATGGGAGAAGGTCATCCTCGGATCCAAGACCCTCCTCTGGAACGGTCCTGTAGGTGTGTTCGAGATGCCTACCTTCGCAAAGGGCACCCTCAAGATCGCCGAGCTTCTCGCCCAGGCTACCGAGGCCGGCGCATACTCCCTCGTAGGTGGTGGTGACTCTGTCGCAGCCGTCACCCAGATGGGCTATGCAAGTAAGGTCAGCTACGTTTCCACCGGTGGTGGCGCCATGCTCGAGGCTCTTGAAGGCAAGGACCTTCCAGGTATTGCAGCTATCCGCGAGTAATCGTTTTTTTGATAAAATAATCAGGGCAGGTTGATTTGACCTGCCCTGATTATTTTATATATTTGTATGTCTTGACAACGATTACGCATGAAAAAGAAAACTTTATTATCCAGTGCGGCATTATGCGCCATTGTGTTGGCTGGTATCGTTATTTCCCTTCTCAATCATGACGGCATCCGTCCTGAGAATGGCAGCGGTCCGACAACAGATTCAGGGACAGAAGCTCCCGCACCGGCTGATAAAGCTTCAACGGTCCGGATTGATGAGAACATTCCAACCGCTCCTTCCGAGTACCGCCGTCCTGACGGATGGAAGCACAGGGGGTTCAAATGGGACATTCCCACCATCTCGTCACGGGAGTCCGCACGTCAGATCAGGCGTGCGGCCAAATTGATGGCACGAGTCGATAAAGTGAATGCGGAAGGCCGCTACCATGGCACATCCGAAAGCATCGACAGCCATCAATGCCCGGAATGGTTCATTGACGCCAAACTGGGAATCTTTATTGATTGGGGACCGTGGTCCTTAGCATCATATTGCCCTTATGTCAAAGGGGCGAACCTCTATCCCGACTGGTACGAACGTCGCTGCCGTCCGGGTACCCGGGATTATGATTATCATGTACTGAACTGGGGGGAGGACTTCGTATCAGATGATTTCATCGACCTTTTTCAGGGCAAGCGTTTCAACGCTGAGGCCCTGATCGAGGTATTTGAAGCAGGCGGAGCCCGTTATGTGGTTCCTTTCCTGAAGCATCATGGCGGATTCTGCCTCTGGGACAGTTCTTGGACTTTCCGCGACAGCCATGACCGGGGAGCGAAACGCGATTTTGCCAAAGAACTGAGTACGGCCTGCAAGGCGCATGACATGAAATTCGGATTCTACAATTCCATGCAGGGCGAATGGGAATATCCGGTGCTCTGTGAAGACGGTTCCATCAAAATGTTTACGGAAAATACCGATTTCGTCGATTATAATCCGGACTTCGAGAAGGTCGCGTCCGGCAAGGTGGCTGTCCGTGACGTATTCCGGGAGTGCATGGTTCCGCAGACAATCGAATTCATTGACAAATATGATCCCGATATCATCTGGTACGACTTTGACTGGACAATACCGGCGACTAAGTGCGGCGCCTACGATGTGGCGGCATACTTCTACAACAAAAACGAGGGACGCAAGGAGGTGGCGGTAAATGACCGTTACGGCCTGCTGGAGGATAACGAAGACGGAGAGCGCGTACGCAAAGTCAGATCGGTGGGACGGAACTGGAGCAGGACAGTGCACGGAGACTTCTTCACGGACGAATGGGGCGACACTGATGACTGTCTGGATCCTTCTTCCTGGCATCCGTGGGAGTCATGCTCAGGCATATCAAAGTCATACGGCAACCATTGGATGGAGCAGTTCGACCCATCCATGGTGATGACGGACAAGGAATTCATCATCCACTTTATGGATATCGTGTCACGGGGCGGCAACCTTCTGCTTCTGGTCAATCTGGACGGGCAGGGCGCCCTGCCGGATATTCAGAGAGAAAGGATACAGTCCATCGGCAAATGGCTGTCACGCTGGGGCGAAGGCGTTTACTCGACACGTATCGTGGAGCCGTTCTCGACTCCCGATGTCGATTATACAATATCCAAGGACGGCAAGACAGTTTTCGCGACTGTCAAGGAATGTGCTTCAGTCGAAGTGACTCTCGAGTGCGATATCCCCGAGGGTGCGACAATCACGGTTCTCGGTGAGAATACGGCTCTGCCTTATCACCGCCTTGATTCAGACAGATCAAAGACTGTCGTCCAGGTCCCGTCCGGATATGCGGATGCCGCACTGCCATTTATACTGGCGGTGAAATAATGCCGCCTGAAATTTTTGCAGACATAAAAATCACAATATGAAAAAACAGTTCCAATACTCACAGAACGGCAGTTTCTCCTATTTGTTCTCCATCGTGCTGGTCACGGTCATAGGAGGCCTTCTCTTCGGATATGACACGGCTGTCATATCCGGGGCAGAACAGTCACTTCAGGCATTTTTTGAAGGCGCGAAAGACTTCACCTACACCAAGGCGATGCACGGTTTCACTGCATCGAGCGCATTGATCGGATGTATCATAGGAAGCGCCATTTCGGGCTTCCTCGCATCCAGGCTGGGACGTAGGAACTCCCTGAGGCTCGCCTCGCTGCTTTTCTTCCTGTCCGCCCTCGGCTCGTACAAGCCTGAGTTCCTTTTCTTCCCTGACGGGGTCGCCTCGATGGACGTACTCGTGGCATTCAATCTCTACAGAGTCCTTGGAGGTATAGGCGTTGGACTGGCTTCGGCTGTCTGTCCTATGTACATCGCCGAAGTGGCTCCGGCCAACATGAGGGGACGTCTCGTCAGCTGGAACCAGTTTGCAATCATATTCGGCCAATTGGTCACATACTTCGTCAACTACCTGATCCGCAACCACTTGGGCGACACACCTTCAGCCATTGAGACTGCGATGGTCGAGATAGGATGGAGGAAGATGTTCCTCAGCGAAGCGGTGCCGGCCGCACTGTTCGGCATGTTGCTCTTCGCAGTGCCTAAGACTCCTCGCTTCCTCGCAATGCAGGGACGATTCGACGAATCACTCTTTGTGCTCTCCCGCATCAACGGCCTGGACAAGGGCAAGGGTATCCTGGAAGAAATCAAGGGCACTCTTCAGGAGAAAAAGGAAAAAATCACAACCTACGGCATCACAGTGCTCGTCGTCGGTTGCCTTCTCAGCTTCTTCCAGCAGGCATGCGGCATCAATGTGGCACTCTACTACGCCCCGCGCATATTCCAGCAGATGGGATCCAGCGGCGACGCCGCCATGACGCAGACCATCGTCATGGGAGTGGTCAACATCCTCTTCACGCTCGTAGCCATATTCACCGTGGACAAGCTCGGCCGCAAGCCGCTGCTCATCATCGGATCCATAGGCATGACCATAGGCATGGCCGCTCTCGCCATCCTGAGCTTCTGCAACGTCATCGGCATCACGACATTGATATTCATCGTCATCTACACCGCCTCCTTCATGATGAGCTGGGGACCGATCTGCTGGGTGATGATTTCCGAGATATTCCCGAACACGATCAGAAGCCAGGCGACCGCAATCGCCGTGGCAGTGCAATGGATCTCCAACTTCATCATTTCTTCCACCTTCCCTTCAATGTCGGCATGGAACATCGGTGCGACCTATCTCATCTACGGCGGTTTCGCTCTGATCTCCGCCCTGTTCGTCTGGGAGATGGTACCTGAGACCAAAGGCAAGACTCTTGAGGAAATGACCGCCCTCTGGAGCAGGAAGCGATAGATTTTCATTTTTCGCACAATGCAGACTTCATGAAGAATCATTATTGCATCGCTCTGCTCCTGAGCCTCCTTCCCATAGCTTGCAGCGGTCCGCAACCGACAAGTCTCGTACCGGAGACCCCGTCTTCCGCTCCCGACTATTTCTGCACATGGAATATCCAGGGCTATATCGCCTCCTACCCGGACACAAGCGACTCCATGCGGGAGCAGATGACAGAGGAAAATATATTCGGAAAGGGACAATATCAGAACTGGCTTGATTTTTACCCGGCCATCCGCAGCGACCTTTATTTCGTCATGGACGATTCCTGGGACATCCCCAAGGATAGGAACGAACGTTATGGCAATCCATACTACGGCACCATGGAACTCAGCGAGGATCGTTTCCCATCATTCAAGGGAGATCCTGCCACCCGCCTCAAGGCCCTGGTGGACAGCGTGAAGGCCAAAGGATGGAAGGGACTCGGCGGATGGGTGTGCGCCCAGGAGGCCGAGGACTCCGTGGGTGTCGCCCCGGAGGACTATTGGATCAGACGGCTGGATGCGGCCGACAAGGCCGGCTTTGCATATTGGAAGGTTGACTGGGGCGCAAACGAAAGGAACCCACAGTGGCGTGAGATGTTGACCCGCCTTGGTAAGGAGCATGCCCCCGAACTGTGCATAGAGCATGCTATGGGCATCGATTTCATCCAGTTCAGCGATGCCTACCGCACATACGATGTAGAGAACATCATATCCCAGTCCGTGACTATCCAGCGCGTTACCGAGCTCCTGCCTTTCTCGGCTCAGGGTGACGCCAGAGGAATCATAAACTGCGAGGATGAGCCCTATATCGCAGTCGGCCTGGGATGCGCCATCGGTGTGATGCGCCATCCTTTCGCCGGCAATCTCCCTGACGGGAAGCAGGACTTTGCATTCCCGCCGGTCGGTCACAACTATAAGAAATGCCTTGACGAATTAACCCGCGCGGTACGCTGGCACAGAATCGCCGAACCGTTCGGAGTGGACGGGGATTATAACGTGGACCCGCTCATCCTGACCGATTCGTGGAACTACCGCGAGCGTGAAAGCTGGAGAAGCGAACGTAAACCGGGTGAGATCGTCTGCGGTAGCGCCCCGGCAACGGTCAGCCGTCATATGGCTTTGCCGAAGGTCGAAGACACCTCGTCAACCCGCCCTTTCATCCTTGCCTCGACCTATCCGAACGGAGCTGTAGCAGTATCGGCAATCGGCCGGGCCCTCGGTCGCGAATACGTCACCAAGGAAGTGCCTGTCACAATTGAAGGCACAGACTGGCATGCACCTGTCGGAATCTTCGGCAACTTCGAGAGCGTGACAATCCTTTACCCCGATGCTCCGGAAGGAAGAAGGCCGAAAGTCTATGCTCAGGATCTTGCAGGTGATGTCCCTGTCGATATCACCAAGGAGGTGACTATTGAGGGGAACTGCATGAAAGTCCCGGGGAAGACCATCAACAGGGTAGGATTAATGAACGCCACCGAAGGTGACCTTTCGGGCCCCGGCCTCGTTATCAAGGTCATGTAATTACATAATATGAGAAGGATATTATCTGCAATCATCGCCGTCCTTATCGGCATCTCTTCATACGCACAGCAGAAGATTCTCCTGAATGAGGGCTGGATTATGAAGCGGGCCGATGAAGTGCTCTACGACGGAAATGTGCTGAGCCGGGGAATCAGCGATGAAAACGGATGGATGAAGGCTACAGTCCCCGGCACCGTACTGGCGAATCTGGTCGGCAACGGCATTTTCCTCGCTCCCGAGTTCGGTCTAAATAACGAACTGATACCCGACATACACGATGTCGGGCGGGATTTCTACACCTATTGGTTCGTCAAGCGTTTCGACACCCCCGCATGTGAAGACGGCAGGCACATATGGCTCAATTTCAGAGGCATCAATTATCAGGCAGAGGTATTCCTCAATGGCAAACGCCTGAATGAAAGCACATTGGAAGGAATGTTCCTTCGCCATAGCTTCGACATCACTGCTTATCTGGCGGCACGTGGGGAACAGAACACCCTTGCCGTCATCGTTTACCCTCCCGTCTTCACCGGCACCCCGAACGGAGGTCAGGGAGGTGACGGGATGATTGCCAGGAACTGTACGATGCAATACACCCCCGGATGGGACTGGGTCCAGCCTGTCCGGGATCGCAATACCGGCATATGGGACGAAGTCTGCCTCACGGAAAGCGGAAGTGTCAAGCTATGTGACCCGCATGTCGTGACTAAGGTCCCCGGAGTGAGGACACCCGGCAATGCCGGACAGGACGATGTTTTCGTCAGGACCTCGGTTGAAGTGAAGAATCTCAGCTCAGGCCCTGTAAAAGGCATCCTGAAGTGCGTCACGGCGGGGCAGACCTTCCGTGAGGATCTCACCCTTCAGGCCTGTGAGACCAGAACCGTCAACCTCAGGGAGATAAAGATCAGGAACCCCCGCTTGTGGTGGCCTAACGGTATCGGTGACCATCCTCTCTATGATATGAGCATCAGTTTCGTAGCGGACGGAGCCGTATCGGACGAATGTGATTTCAAATACGGAATCAGGGAGATTGCCACGGCCAAGGACCCGGTCCACGGTGGACGCACGTTCTTCGTAAACGGACAGAAGATCTACATGACCGGAGGCAACTATATCAATTCCGACTGGCTGCTGAGGCTCTCGCCCGAACGCTACGAGGACGAGATCCGTTTCCATGAGGAGATGAACGTAAGGATGATACGCGTCTGGGGAGGAGCTCTCCTGGAAAGGCCGGAATTCTATGATGCCTGCGACCGCCACGGGATATTGGTGTTCCAGGACCTGTGGGGCTCCGGGGACTGTAACGGTGCATGGGTGGACCCACTGAAAAAGGAAAGCCGTGAGCGCAGATGGGAATATCCTGACAACCACCCTCTCTTCATCAAGATGGCGGAAGACCAGGTGAAGATGATCCGCAACCATCCAAGCCTGTGCCTGTGGTGCGGTGCGAACGAATGGCCACTCGCGAAAGACATTGACGAGAAGCTGAAAAACGAGTTGTTCCCAAGGCTTGACCCTGACCGTCTTTTCATATCATTCTCCACTGACACCCTGTTCACGAGGATACCGGAGGGAAATCTGATGGACGGTCCCTATACCATCCAGGAACCCGAATGGTTCTTCACCTTCAAGTCCAATCCGTTCAACCCCGAAGCCGGCAATGTGGGTTCTCCCGAGGTCGAATCGATGAGGGAATATATGTCCGAAGAGGACCTGGCCCAAGTCCCCCATGGCAGATATGTCAATAGGGTATGGGCCTATCACAAAGACCTGGGCTACAGAGGGCATCTCGAAAGATATGGTGAGGTCAGGGACATAGAAACATATTGCAGATATGCCCAGCTGGTAAACTATGACCAGTACCGCAGTTTCATGGAAGGATGGGCCAGCCATCTCTGGGACTGGTACTCCGGCATTCTGATCTGGAAGACGCAGAATCCGTGGCCCGGCCTCCGCGGACAGATGTATGACTGGTTCCTCGATGTCAACGCATCATTGTACGGGACCGCAAAAGGATGCGAGCCTCTGCACCCGTTCTACAATATCGTGAGCCGGAAGGTCGAACTGCTCAACACCACCCTCGTCTCCCGTGCCGGTCTGTCCGTGAAAGCGGAGCTGTTCGGCATCGACGGGAAGATACTCTGGTCTCATTCCACCGTCTCGGATGCCGACGCCAACAGCGTCAGGGAACTGTTTGAAATCCCCCGCCCCGACGGTGTCAAAGGCGTGTATTTCCTGAAGCTCACCCTGGTGGAAGACGGCAGGGAGCTCACGGACAACATCTACTGGCTCACCACGGAGAAGAATGACTACACGGGGTTGAGCGGGATACCGGAATGCAGGACGACGATGACTTCAACCTTGAAGAACGATGGAGACCGTGTCAGAGGGGCTGTGACCCTGAGCGCGGACGGGATAAGTTTCTTCAACCGCATCAAACTGTTCGACAGCGCCACAGGCAGGAGGATACTGCCTGTCCACTACTCGGACAATTACATCACACTGATGCCTGGTGACTCGAAGACGGTGACATTCGATTTCCCGTCGGAGAATCTCAAAGGCGAACTTCAGATAAAAATAGAAAAGTGCATTGTTCGGCCATGAGCATCAGGTGCCGGCAGCGCGAGCTTTTGATGGCTTCTCAATTAACAATTATATCATGAAACGCATCTTTTTGCTAACCGTCTTATCTGCTGCGGTCATATCCTGCGGTCAGGTGACTCAGACAACTGATCCGGAGGTATTCTCATTGCAGGGAAAGACGGACACCCTACTGTTCAAGC
>JAZRXV010000032.1:0-16488 GCA_045600405.1 Candidatus Cryptobacteroides sp. | reverse complement strand
CTTGCCGAGAAGCATAAGGACGAATGCCAGTCGAAGATGGATGCAATATGCCAGCAATACTTTCCTCAGCAGTTGAAGAACCTTCAGACTATACCCGGAATCAAGGGACGCTCGGCCACAGCCATAATCGCCGAAGTGGGCACAAACATGTCATCGTTCGAAGATGCCGCCCACCTAGTGTCCTGGTGCGGACTGAAGCCTCGCAACGAGGAAAGTGCCGGAAAGATCAAGGCAAGGAGCACTACACACGGAAACAGATACTTGAGGAAAACTCTCATCGAATGCTCCTGGGCCGCATCCAAAACGCAGGGATGTTACTTCAATAAGTTCAGTTACCATCAAGTCGTCGTTCGCAGAAAGAACAAGATGAAAGTGCAGGTGGCCATCGCCAGGAAGGTCCTTACAGCCATTTGGTATGTCATGCACGACAATGTCGCATATCGCGACTTCACCCCTGATATTGCCCCGGCTGCCGAATAGTCGGTCGGTTCAATATATACCGTATATTGTAAGGTCACTAACTTTGTGGTGGTTCGTCCCCGTTTTGCAAATTGGCTAACGCTCTATGCGGCTTAGGAGGCCCGTTTGAACCGTAGAGTTCGAAGAGGAAAGTTCTTTATTATCTTATCCGCCTTTCATCGAGGTGGATGGCTTGTCTTGCGCACTTGTGATGCCATATCAGCTTTCGCCTACCTCTCGCACGTATGGAATACTTGATTTATAGAGGAAAGTTACAATTTATAACAAAGGGCGCAAAATTAATTTGTCCAACATAACACCGTATCAGCATCAAAATGCATTGTAAAAAAATTGCTTAATGTTAATCCACTGATTTTCAGCGCCTTCAAGAATTATTAAAAAAATTTCAAAAAAATTCTCAAAAATCATTGTAAAATAAAATAAAAGCAGTACCTTTGTATCCGGGTTGAGCAAGTGACCGTTCTGGCCCGTCAACCTATTGGTTATTAGTTTTAGTGTTATTAATTATGTGGTTAGTATGAGTTGTTGCCGTGAGGTACCAACTCATTTTCTTTAAAACAGTTTAAAATGTAAAAGGGATGGCCTGACTGCCATCCTTTTTATATTATCGGAACACCATGACAGAAGCGGACCCCTCCCCGGGAAGCTTTTAAACAGGGGAGATACCTCCCCGGGGAGGAGTCCGCTTCTGCTATGCTCGAGCAAGGATTACAGAACGACAGTGTCGGCAATAGCACTCCGGAAGACTTTTTAACAGGGGAGATGCCTTCCGGAGTGCTATTGCCGACACCGTGGCATTGATAATTCATCTGGAAAATGACAGCATCTCTCCGGTGACAGGATGACGGAAAGAGAGAGAATCGGCATGCAGCCACAGACGCCCGCCGGTCGCATCACCGTACAAGCGGTCACCCTTGATCGGGCGCCCAAGGCCATCGGCATGTGCCGCATGGACGCGCAACTGATGCGTACGGCCGGTGAGGGGAGTGAAACGCACTTCTATCTCTCCGTCAGGAAGGACTTCAAGAACCTCATATTGCGTAACAGCAACCTTGCCGGACTCGCGGTCGACCATCTGCCGCGGACGGTCATAATAATCAAGTGCAAGCGGAAGTGCAACCGTCCCTGACGCCCCCTTGCGGAGATTCCTCCTGCCAGGAGACGATGACGGACCCACCAGCCGCGCCCTGTATGTCTTCCGCACCTCATGGGCGGCGAACTGGAGTTCGACAGCGCTTTTAACCGGAAGCGACCTGGCAAAAACCATAAGCCCGGAAGTATCCATGTCCAATCTGTGACAGGAATGCACCTCACCAAAACGCTTCTGAAGCCACTCAAGCAAAGACTCAGCCGCCACCTTTCCCGGCACGGACAACATGCCTGCAGGCTTGTCCACGACAATCAGAGCATCATCTTCATATATGATTTCCGGTTCCTCACCGCACGCAAAGCCGGCATCAAGAGGGTTGGGATCCACATCCAGCCCCTGCATCATCCAGGTCAGCAGCGGCCCGCATTTTCCCGTACAGGACGGATAGAAACGCCCCTGCTCGCGCACTTCCGACGAAGGGGCGGCACCATACCAGAATTCACCCATGGCCAGAGGCTTCAACCCGTACCGGTAAGCATGCTCCAGCAATTTCGGTGCAGCACAGTCTCCGGTCCCGCCAGGAGGCACAAGGCCCCGCATGGCAAATATCTCACGGACGCTCTTCTCCTCACCGAGAGCATTATGGACACGATACCTATCGAAAAGCTCACCCTGGATCCTGCGCGAATCCTCCGTCGAGACCGCAGGGACAAGGTTCTCCGTGTCATATATCGGACCGACGAAACCGTCCACATGCGAGCGGCCTTTGGCAAGACCGGAAAAACCGGACAGAGATATCACGCCTCCGTCCTTGCTTGCAAGCAGCACTCCGAGCATTTTACCCTCACTGAACAAATACTTCAGTTCATCCGAGGCATCTATTCTGGCAATCAACGCATTGGCTGCATCAACGACATCGGGATGAGGCACGTAACAAAACGGGTATGTGAACTTCCCGTACGACACTACACGAACTCAGAAATGGCCTTGTACACCCTATGAACAGGGAAGCCCATGACATTGTAGAAAGAACCGTTGATGGAAGAAATCAGCGCATAACCTATCCACTCCTGAATCCCATATGCACCGGCCTTGTCGAAAGGCTTGTAACGGTCAATATAATAATATATCTGATCATCGCTCATCTCTTCGAAAACCACCATGGTGGAATCCGAGAAAGAAATCTCCCGGCTGCTGTCGCGTATGGTGACCGCAGTCACGACTTCATGAGTCCTGCCAGACAATGCACGGAGCATTTCATGAGCCTCCTGACGGCTGTGTGGTTTGCCCATTACCATATTACCGCAGATCACGACGGTATCCGCAGTAATCAGGACTTCATCATCTGCAAGAGGCCGATGGAAACCGTGAGACTTTCCTTCAGCCATGTGCAGCGGCACAAGATGGGGATCCAAACCGGGTTCAAGAGATTCTTCAAATGAATTCCCGGTATCAATGGTAAAATCAATGTCCAGTCCGCGCAGGAGTTCCTGCCTGCGGGGGGAATTGCTCCCAAGGATTATCTTTTTCATCAATATATCTGATCGAATCTTTCAGGGTCAAACACCCATTTCCCCTGAGCCTTGAGCACTTGCTCGATGGCATTGCGCACGCACCAGTGGCCTCCCGGATACGGAGACACGATATCCGCGGCAGCTTTTGCCTCCTCGGCCGCATCCGCAGGGGCGACGCCCGCTCCGCATGCAGCAAGCACCTGGGTGTCAGGGATGTCATCACCAATATACATCACCTCCGATGGATCCAGTCCATTCCTATTGCAGAAATCCCGGAAAGAAGTCATCTTGCCCCTTGCGCCGAGATAAAGGTTCTCCTCCCTGATGCCCAGATTGAGGCAGCGGAAACGAAGGGCCTCAGTCTTACCTCCGGATATTATCCCAGTGACAAGTCCCTTTTTCGATGCAACCCGCACCGCGAAAGAATCCTTGGCATCGAAGACCCTCAGCAGATCATGGTCGGATAGAGGGATGAGACCACCGTCCGTAAGCACGCCGTCGATATCCATGACGACGGCCTTGATATTATTAAGATTTGGCTCCATTAGGGTTGATGTCGGCAAGATTGAATGTGGCCTGGGGCTGCTGTCCGGCAAGTTCAATGCGTCCGAACTGCTTCTCGAATTTCATTATATTATCATTGAGTGCCGCCATCAGCCTCTTGGCATTCTCGGGATTCATGACTATCCTGTTCGTTACAGTCGGTTTCGGAAGTCCCGGAAGCATTGACACGAAATCCACTACGAATTCACTCCTCGAGTGACTTATTATCGCCAGGTTGGAATAAGTCCCCCTGGCTACTTCAGGATTAAGGTCGATGTTGAATTGTTTCTTGTCGTTATCCATAATAATACTTTGTATTAACCCCACAAATTTACTTAAAAAATGACTATATTTGCATAATTATGGAATTAAACGCGAAATACAATCCTTCAGAAGTAGAGGACAAATGGTATGCCTATTGGCTGAAAAACAAATGCTTCCATTCAGAACCTGACTCAAGGGAACCATATACCATCGTGATACCGCCACCTAATGTGACCGGCATCCTCCACATGGGCCATGTGCTCAACAATACCCTCAATGACGTCCTTATCCGCAAGGCCCGCATGGACGGCAAGAATGCATGCTGGGTCCCGGGAACGGACCACGCATCCATCGCGACAGAGTCCAAGGTGGTCGCCAAGCTCAAGTCCATGGGTATCAACAAGGAGGATATCGGAAGGGAGAAATTCCTCGAATACGCATGGGAATGGAAGGAGGAGCACGGCGGAATCATTCTCCAGCAGCTTCGCAAACTGGGCGCGTCCTGCGACTGGGACCGCACCCGATTCACCATGGAGCCGGAGCTCACGAAGGCCGTCATAGCCACTTTCTGCCATTTCTATAACAAAGGAATGATATACAGGGGGGTCAGGATGGTCAACTGGGATCCCGAGGCCCTCACGGCCGTATCTGACGACGAGGTCATCCACAAGGACACGCAAAGCCACTTCTACCACCTGAGATATTATATTTCAGACGGAGCAGGCAACCGTACCGACAAATATCTCGTCATCGCCACCACCCGTCCCGAGACAATCATGGCCGATGCCGCCATCTGCGTCAACCATGCCGACGAACGTCATCATTGGCTGAGGGGCAAGAAGGTCATCATCCCACTGATCAACCGCGAGATTCCGGTGATAGAGGACGATTACGTGGAAATGGATTTCGGTACAGGATGCCTCAAGGTCACCCCTGCACACGACGCCCATGACTATGAGATAGGCCTCAGGCACAACCTCCCGGTCATGGACATCATCGACGACCACGGATGCCTGAACGAGAAGGCCACCATACTCGTAGGCCAGGACCGTTTCGAGGCAAGGAAGAATATCATAGGTATGCTCGAGGAGGCAGGCTGCCTCGAAAAGATCGAGGACTACACCTCTCCTGTCGGATATTCCGAGCGGACCAATGCCGTGATCGAGCCCAAGCTCTCCGCACAGTGGTTCCTCAAGATGGAGGACCTTGCAAAGGAAGCGCTCGACGCCGTAGAATCAGGCCGTATCAAGTTCATACCGGACAAATACCGCAATACATACCGCCACTGGATGGAGAATGCGCACGACTGGTGCATCTCACGTCAGTTGTGGTGGGGCCAGCGCATCCCTGCATACTATCTCCCTGACGGGCAGATAGTGGTGGAGGAGACTGCAGAAAAGGCTCTTGAAGCCGCACAGAAGATCAATCCTTCGTTGACCGCCGCCGACCTCCGCCAGGACGAAGACGTGCTCGACACCTGGTTCTCAAGCTGGCTATGGCCTATCAGCGTCTTCGACCCCGAACTTCCGGGACATACAGCCCACAAGCCTAACCGGGACCTCAGTTACTACTATCCTACCAACGACCTGGTAACCGGTCCGGACATCATATTCTTCTGGGTTGCCCGAATGATCATGGCAGGCGGCGAATTCATGAATGACGTGCCGTTCCGCAATGTCTATTTCACCGGAATCGTACGTGACAAGCTCGGCCGCAAGATGAGCAAGACCCTCGGCAACAGCCCTAATCCTCTGGATCTCATAGAGAAATATGGTGCCGACGCAGTCCGTCTCGGCATGCTGCTGTGCTCATCGGCAGGCAACGACATCCTGTATGATGAATCACAGGTCGAACAGGGGCGCAACTTCTGCGGAAAGATTTGGAACAGCTGGCGCCTTGTAAGCGGATGGCGTGTGGACGATAATGCCAGGCAGCCTGATGCAGCACGCATTGCTGTCAAATGGTTCGACAACCTCCTTTCACGCACCATAGAGACAGTCGAGGACCATTATGCGAAATTCCGCATCAGCGATGCCCTCATGGCGACCTACAAATTGTTCTGGGATTACTATTGCAGCTGGTACCTCGAACTTATCAAGCCTGCTTACGGTGAAGCCATAGACGGCATGACATACGAGGCTACGGTCGGATTCTTCGAGAAACTGATCAAGCTCATCCATCCTATCATGCCTTTCATCACCGAGGAGCTCTGGCAGGCAATGGCGGACCGCCATGAAGGCGAGACCATCATGTTCCAGCGCACCCCGGCCGCAGGTCCTTATGACGCAGCATTCCTCGAACAGTTCGACATCGCCCAGCAGATTATCGTCGGCGTACGTAACATCCGCGCCCAGAAGCAGATATCTCCTAAGGAGCCGCTGAAACTCAGCATAGACGGGGCATTCTCCGACGAGCTTGTCCCTATTCTCAAGAAAGCCGCGAACGTTTCAGATATCATCCCGGAGGCTACAGGCACATCAGTGTCCTTCCTCGTCGGCACGATCAAGGTTAGCGTACCTCTTGAAGGTTTCGTGAACGCTGATGAGGAAAAGGCGAAGATCATGTCCGAGCTCGACTACCAGCGCAAATTCCTTGCAGGTGTACGCGCAAAACTCAGCAACGAACGTTTCGTTTCACACGCCCCTGAGGCCGTTGTCGCAGTGGAGCGCAAGAAGGAAGCGGACGCACTGGCAAGAATAGAGACTCTCGAAGCCTCATTAGCATCAATGAACTGATTATTAACTAAATACTTTTTGATATGATTATTATTCCATTAGGCGTTGTCGGACCTTGGCAGGTCGTCATCATCGCACTCGTTATCATTTTACTTTTCGGTGGAAAGAAGATTCCTGAGCTCATGAAGGGACTTGGAAAGGGTGTCAAGAGTTTCAAGGAAGGCATGGCAGAGATTGACGAGCAGATCAACGAAGCCGACAAGATGATCAAAGAGCCTTCAAAGAAGGAAAAGAAAGAGGAGTAATGGCGGGAAGCAATCAGGAAGACAGCGGAGTTGAGATGACCTTCTGGGACCATCTTGAGGCTCTAAGAGGTAATCTTTTCCGCTCAGTACTTGCCATCTGTTTCTTTACCGTCGTCGCATTCTGCTTCAAGAAGATACTGTTTGACGGCATAGTCCTGGCACCGTTGGAGCCGGATTTTCCGACATACCGTATCCTCGGTATCAACATGCACATGAAACTGATCAACATCGAGATCAGCACGCAGTTCTTCGTCCACCTCCGTGTGGCAGCTGCTGCCGGTCTGGTGTTCAGTTTCCCTTATGTCATATACCAGCTCTGGGAGTTCATAGCTCCGGCCTTGTACCGCAGGGAACGCAAGTCAGTAAGGAAGGCATTCGGAATGTCCACGGCACTCTTCTATGTAGGAGTGCTGGTCGGATATTATATCGTCCTCCCGATGTGTCTCAACTTCTTTGTAGACTACAAGGTCAGTGATACCGTGGAGAACACCATCGCCCTTGGGTCATATATCTCCCTGTTCATGTCGATGGTGCTGATGATAGGCATAACATTCGAGTTCCCAACGGTCGTGATGGTGCTGTCCGGACTGGGGCTGGTGACCAGGCAAGGTCTGCGCAAATACCGCAAGCATGCCCTGGTCGCCGTACTCTGCGTCTCTGCACTTATTACACCTGCCGACCCTCTCTCCATGATCGTGCTTGCAATTCCTTTGTATGCGCTTTATGAATTCTCAATTTTCTGTGCACGCAAGGAAAAGCCGGGCGAAGAAGATGATGAGGAGGAGGAAGAGGACGAGGATGAGGAAGACTGATGATCTCTATTGACGACATTACTGTAGCCTATGGAGGTTTTGTCCTGCTTGACAGGATCAACTTCCACATCAGCGAAACTGACAAGATAGGACTTGTCGGCAAGAACGGTGCCGGCAAGTCCACAATCATGAAACTCATCTGCGGACTGCAGACACCGACTTCAGGCCAGGTGGACAAACCTGCACATCTGACCATAGGTTATCTTCCTCAGATCATGGAGCACCACAAGGGGCGTTCCGTCCTGGAAGAGACACTGTCAGCCTTCGACGAGTCAAATGCCCTGGAGGAAAGGATTGGCGAAGTCACGCAGCAGCTATCAGAACGTACTGATTACGAATCAGATGAGTACCTTGAACTGATCGAGGAACTCAATGACCTCAATGACAGGCTGGATGTCAGCCACTCCGAACCGCCTGAGGTCCAGGCAAGAAAGACCCTGCTCGGTCTGGGATTCAAGGACGACGAATTCGGGCGCATGACCGAAACCTTCTCCCAAGGCTGGAACATGCGGATCGAACTGGCCAAGATCCTGCTCAAACAACCGGACCTTCTGATGCTTGACGAGCCGACCAACCACCTTGACATTGAATCCATCGAGTGGCTGGAAGATTATCTGAAAAACAGGAAGGGGAGTCTCCTCCTTGTATCGCACGACCGCAAGTTCCTTGATACCGTGACCAACCGCACCGTAGAGGTCATGCTTGGCCATATCCACGACTACAAGGTCCCGTATTCCCAATACCTGACCCTCAGGGCCGAAAGGCTCCAGCAGCAGGTGGCGGCCTACGAGAACCAGCAGAAGATGATACAGAAGACCGAGGAGTTCATCCAGGCCTTCAGATACAAGCCTACAAAGTCCAATCAGGTACAGTCCCGCATCAAGGCACTGGAGAAACTGGACAGGCTTGAGATAGACGAGACGGACAACGCCACCCTTACGGTCAAGTTCCCTCCTGCACCACGTTCCGGAGACGTTGTTTTCAAAGGTAGCGGCCTCACCGTGGGATATCCGCAGAAGGTGGTGTTCCGCGATGCCGACATAGAGATCAAACGAGGCGAGAAAGTCGCCTTCATAGGACGTAACGGAGAAGGGAAGACCACCATGATGAGGGTGATCTCCGGAGAACTGGATCCTTTTGAAGGAGAGGCTAAGACCGGCCACAATGTCGACATGGGCTATTTCGCCCAGAATCAGGAAGAGGTTCTCGACAAGAACGAGACCGTATTCTCGACACTTGACAGGATAGCGGTAGGGGACATACGCACGAAACTTCGCGATATACTCGCCCAGTTCCTTTTCCGCGGAGAGGATATAGACAAGAGGGTGAACATATTGTCCGGTGGGGAGCGGGCACGCCTCGGAATGGCCAAACTGATGTTGCAGAGCCATAATCTGCTGGCATTGGACGAGCCCACCAACCATATGGACATCAAGTCCAAAGACATACTCAAGCAGGCACTGAAAGCCTATGACGGCACACTAATTGTTGTATCCCATGACCGTGACTTCCTCGAAGGCCTCGTGGACAAACTGTACGAGTTCAGGGACGGGCACGTCAGGGAGCATCTCGGCAGCGTGAGCGAGTTCCTCGCAAAGAGGAAGATCGAGAACCTGCAGGAGCTCGAAAGAAAAGAGAATGTCACAAAGGCTGCGGCTTCCCCATCACAGCAAGCGCAGGCGGAAGTCAGGGCGGCAAACAAGGAGCAGAACAAGCTCGACAAGAAAAAGAAGAGCAGGATAGCCTACCTTGAATGTGAAATTGAAAAGCTTGAAAAGAAGATGCAGGAGATAGAGGCTGTACTCGCCGCACCTTCCGGGAAAGATGACATTATGGAATTAACCCGCACCTACCTCGAGCACAAACGCGACCTGGATGCCAAGACCGAGGAATGGGGCACATTGATTGGATAATATGAAAAAGTTGATTATCATCTCATTGGGTATTATTACCTCAATCATCGCTTTTGGACAGCCCAAGAGCCTTGACTACACTTACACATCCTATGATGCAATCGCAGTGGACAATGGGTTTGAAGTAACGCTTGTCCAGGGTGGAGACTACAAGATCAACCTGCAGGTTGAAGCGCCTTATGCACCTTTCGTATCGGCTGGTGTCAACGGGCGCACGCTCGACATACGCCTTGATGAGAAATCAGTACCGGCAGATGTCAAGAAACTTTACAAAGGAAAGAAACCGGTCATTACTGCAACCATCACAACCCCGAAGCCGCTTGAGTCAATCACACTCAAAGGTTCTTCAAAATTGGTTGCCGGACAGGAAATCACATCTGATGGCAATGTAGCCCTGACTCTTTCTGACAATGCGGAGGTGGGCGGTCTCAAGATCAGGGCCAAGGTGCTTGAAGTCAAACTGGACAAGAAAGCAAGCGCAACTATCGAATTCACAGGCGAGAAGGTTATCGCCAGCACTTCCGGGAATTCATCCCTGGACATCACGAGGGATGTGAAGATCGATGACATCACAGTTGAAGGACTCTCCGATATCGTTGCTAAAGGCTCTTCAGAAGAGATGACGCTGATTGCAAAGGGCGCCGCAAAGGCCGTCCTCAATGGAAAGACAACTTCCGCAGCCTACACCATGGGCGGGACCACGAACGTGAACGCCGTGAATCTTGAAAACAGGCTTACCTCTGTTTCCATGAACGGGCTCTGCTCCCTGACCGAATCCGCCACTGATTCACTCAAGGTTAATCTTTCATCAGGTGCAAAACTTATATTCAATAACGATCCGTCATTCATCGTTGAGAATGTCAAGGCTTCCAGCATCGTCAAATACAATAATAAAGATAGCAAATAATGATTGTTCTCGACGCCCACTGTGACGCTCCGTCACAGATGTACCGCCTTCGCGATTTCGGCATCGACAACATCAGAGGACAGGTCGACTTTCCCAAAATGAAGAGAGGGGGAGTCGACGCTTCCTTTTTTGCAGCCTACATTCCGGCATCACGCAAACCGGAAGAAGCCACAGTCTATGCCGATGCGCTCATTGACGCAGTTGACGCCCAGATTGAGGCAAATCCGGACAAGGCTGCATATGCACGGTGTCCCGAAGATGTCAGGTCAAATAAGGCGGAAGGACTGATTTCAGTACTACTCGGCATTGAGAATGCGAGCCCGATAAGGCAGTCTGAAGTGCTGCTGGACCATTTCATGGCAAGGGGAGTACGATATATCACTCTTACTCATAGTGCAGACAACCAGGTAGGGGATTCGTGCTCCGGATCAGGCACCTGGGGCGGATTGAGTCCTTTCGGGAAGGAATTCATAGGATGGATGAATGACCGGGGTATGCTGATCGACCTGGCTCATTCGGCAGATAATACCATCAAGGACGTATTGGCCATTTCCGAGCGTCCTGTGGCATATACCCACGGCTGCTGCAGGGAACTGGCATCACACAGGCGGAACCTCCCGGATGGCCTCATAAAAGGCATTGCGGAGACAGGAGGTATTGTCTGCATGAGCATCTATCCATGTTTCCTCAGTGATGAGTTCACAAAGTTATTGGCTGCAACCGGTCTTGAAAAGAAAATGTGGGTGGAGGAAGACTATATCGCCAATCCGTCCGACAAGGCAAGAATGGAAGCATGGTGGGCTGTCCAGGATGAATTGTCAGCTCTTGCCAGACCTGGAGCAGAAAGGATAGCCGACCATATCGAACACGCAGTGGAAGTGGCAGGGATCGACCATGTCGGGATCGGGACGGACTATGACGGCATAGAAGTCACCGCAGAGGGATTCGAGGATATATCAAAATTCTCATTACTCTGGCCGGTCTTGAAGGACAGGGGATTCTCCGATATTGACCTGAAAAAGATAGCCGGTGACAATTTCCTCAGGGTTTTGACAGAAGTTCAGGCAAAATAAGGTCGTTTTTATATAACATATTGATAATAAATGAAATAGGGGAGCATATAAGGCTCCCTTATTTTTACAAATAAATATACAACAAAAATGTTATTGTTAATAACATTTTTGTTGTAGTAATTGCAAATCAATAAGTTAGTTATAAAATATTAGAAAAGGGGAGTATTGACAATTATTTCTCGGAAGAAGAGTTCTTCAGGAGAAATCTGTGTATTTTATCAACGATTTTCGGACCGTCATAGACGATTCCGGACCTGACTTCGACAAGAGAGGCACCGGCATCCAAGGCATCGGAAGCCTGCTGCGGAGTGCGGATATGACAATTGGCTATGACAGGGAGCCGGCCGAGAGTGATTTCCTTGATACGTTTTATCTGCCCGAGGGAGCGGGCCTCAATAGCATCCACCCCGTTCATCATCACATAATCCGTTATGTCAACAAGGCGTTCATCCCTTATATCCTCCGGAAGCTTTACCACAATCGGCTTGTATTTGTCCTCGGCAAGACGCGAATCCAAAAGCGGATCGATTACAGACTCTATCGGATGTTCCGCCAGTTCTATCACGAAAAAATCACAGAAATCGTAGCCCAGAGTGAAGGCTGTCAGGAAATCATTGTTGATACAGGCAGCAAGAATGTCGTCCTGAGGGTCATTTTGGAGGTTATTTATGGCATTACGCATGCCAGAAGCATCCATCGGCCCTATCTCAACGAAACTGAAGCCTAAATCGTTTATATCATTATATACCTCACCTTTTCTGTCGAGACCGGCACCCAGGCCGATCGGGTTATAGAATTGCAGGCCGAACACCTCACGCTGAATGCCACGGGGACGATTTGAGTGAAAAAAGCGCTTGATCATCCTGGCGCCAGGTATCATACCGGACAATTTGAAGTATCTGAGCGCTGAACGGCTGGCTACTTCAAGGTTCTTGTTTTTAACAAAAGGTCTGACGAAAAGATTGTACATGATAAATACAAATATAGGAACTTATTTGAGTTCCTGATATGTATTATCATCGTAGAAAATCACAATTTTCGAAATAGACCTTTGTGATACAATCTTTTTTGCAGATTCAACTAAAGTATTACTTTCAGTTGATTCAGCTTTGGACGCACGCATTTCCCGCACCGGAGCTGCAGATTTGGCCTTGACAGGAGAAAAAACGGGGGTGCTTTCCACTTGGACATTGAACTCGGAATCAGCAAAAAGATCACCGGCAGAAGAAGAGAAATCGTGCACAGGAGCATCTGTAGTGCCATTTTTATACATCTTTCCCTTACCAGTAACAAGCCACTCAAGGCTCAATGTAGGGTAGTTCCTGGACATATTTTCGATAAAATCGAATCCGGGCTTGTTACGACCGGCCAGAATATGTGATACACTGGCCCGTGCGACCCCGATCGTATCGGCGAACTGTGCCTGACTGATGTTCTCGGCACTTAGGAACTGTTGTAATCTTCGATTCATATTATGAGGTTTTACATGATTACATATTTAAACCTTTCGGTTACAAAAGTACTACGTATTTATTTAATTTCCAAATGTTACATTTGTAAACACTGGCGAAATTTCAAAAATAAATAGGGGAGAATATAATAAAGTACTTATATCAGTAGTATATATATATTATACTAATTACTTTATATGCTGAATCTTATTGTAATACATCATATCTCACAATTTCTCCTATGCAACTATTTTGCACCATGTAAACCGCGTATAATCCCCAAATATTAAATCATAGATATAAATAATATAACTAAACAACTGATTTATCAATATTTAAAACTGAAGGAAATCCGTAATAAGTATTTCTTATGTGATATTTGGTAAAGTTTTGTAATCTTTGTGATTCACTAGCCGGAGTTTACAATGCTTTACATATTGATTACATTTGTGATATATCCTTGTTTACAAAATTGAACAAATATTTAAAGAGGAATATCTCGCTAAAAAGTATTACCTTAGTATATTAATTTAAGAATGGATTAATGATACCTGAAATACATATCGAGGACTTCAACTATTCATTACCGGACGAAAGAATTGCCAAATATCCTCTGCCGGAAAGGGATAGTTCGAAACTCCTTATTTACCATGACGGATCGTGTGTCTCCAAGGTATTCCGCGAATTGCCAAATTATCTGCCGGCAGATTCGATAATGGTGTTCAATGATACCAAGGTTGTACCGGCCAGACTATTCTTCCGCCGGGAAACCGGTGCCCACATCGAAATCTTCTGCCTCGAACCTGACGAGCCATCTGACTATAATGTGAATTTCGCGTCCACCTCATCCTGCCGGTGGAAATGCGTAATCGGCAACGCAAAAAGGTGGAAAAATGACATCCTCTCCTTTGATATAGAAGATGGGGAACTCGCCGATATGTCATTGAAAGCAAAACTGATAGAACGAAATGGCCAGACCGGGACAGTGGAATTCACCTGGTGCGGAGGGGCATCCTTCTCAAAAGTCCTCGAACTATGCGGTCAAGTTCCCATCCCACCATATCTGAACCGGGACACCGAAGCCATCGATCTGGAACGTTACCAGACTTTATACGCGCATATAAGAGGCTCGGTAGCTGCCCCTACAGCCGGTCTCCACTTTACTGAAGCAACACTTGAGGATATACGGGATAAAGGTATTGATATTGAGAATATTTGCCTTCATGTTGGAGCCGGGACATTCCTTCCTGTCAAGAGTTCGCTTGTATCGGAACATCCGATGCACCGTGAGCCTTTTACAGTCAGTCTCACTTTTCTCAGGAATATCCGAAACAGCTATAAGAATGTAATTGCAGTTGGTACGACTTCCGTTAGAACTCTTGAGTCCATTTATTATGTCGGGGTAAACCTGATAGAAAAAGGTACCCTGCAGGATGTTGACCAATGGGACCCATACACAAGAGATTACACATATTCACTTGAAGAATCGCTTGATGCCATCATCTCATATCTTGAAGCCAATTCCCTTGACGAACTGAAAGTCGGAACACGGATAATCATTGTTCCCGGCTTCAAATTCCGTATCGTGGACATGATGGTCACCAATTTCCACCAGCCACAAAGCACGCTGCTGCTTCTGATCTCCGCTTTCGTTGGCGGAGACTGGCACACGATATACGATTTTGCCCTTGGGAACGATTTCCGTTTCCTGAGTTACGGCGACAGTTCGCTGCTATTCAGGAAAGACTGAAAACCATACATTACTGAAACTGACCTATTATATATGACAGAATTTGAAAGCATACGACCATATAGCGATGAGGAAGCGGTCGAAGCATTGGCAAGAGTATCAAGGCACCCCATGCTGCCTGTAATCTCAAAGTATCTGTTTCCCAAGCAACACGCCGGGTTCCTGGCCCGTCAGATATCGTCAACCAAAGACATCGAGGAATTCCAGAAAAAAGTCATGTTCGGCGTTGTGGAATCCATTATTGCCCGTACATCGGAAGGTTTCACCTGGAGCGGAATTGAGAACCTCCAGAAACTGAAAGGCCGCAAATTCCTCGCTATATCCAACCACCGCGACATTGTACTGGACCCGGCACTGACTCAATACGCGTTAAATGCGGAAGGTTTGCCGTCATCACAGATATGCGTGGGAGACAATCTTCTGAAAAACAGGCTGATAGAGGACCTCATGCGCTCCAACAGGATGATAAAGGTTCTCCGTGGATTAGGGCCACGCGAACTTTATTCCAGTTCGAAAATCCTTTCCAAGTATATACGTAATACAATCACTTCGGATGAGGCGTCCGTATGGATCGCACAGCGCGAAGGAAGGACAAAGAACGGCCTGGACAGTTCCGAGCAGGGACTTATGAAAATGTTCGACATGAGCGGCGACAAGAGTTTCGAGGAGAATTTCGAGGAACTTAACATCCTGCCCATGAGCATTTCATACGAATATGAATCATGCGATGCAAAAAAGACCCGAGAGATCCTTATCAAGAAGAATACGGGCAAATACACCAAGAAACCTAAAGAGGACACGCACAGTATCCTCACTGGAATCCGGCAGCGTAAAGGACACATCCATCTTACCATAGGCGAGCCTTTGTCTGCTGAAGAATTATCTGCGGCTGCAATGTGCGGCAAATCCTCGAACGACCATTATCAGGCTCTCTGCAAGATACTCGACAATAGGATCATCTCAGGATACCGGCTCTGGAAGACAAATTATATGGGCTACGATCTCGCACACGGCACAAAAGAATTCCTCGGAGTGAAATATCTCCCGGAAGATCTTGCCGCGTTCGTCGAATATACCGAACACAAACTCGGAAAACTTGAACGGCGGCTTGACGCACTCGAGCTCCATAAGATTTTCTGGGATATTTATGGTAACCCTGTTGCATCGAGAAAAAAACTTTAACAATATGAAAAGAATAAGTTTGATCATTTTCGGCGCATTCCTCATGCTGAGCGCCTCGGCCGTGGAACGCGAGGCCGTATGGCCGAAGAACAAAATGCCTGACGCGCAGTCTCACCAGATAGCGGCCATGACCGACGAGGCCGGTGCCGATGGTTTCAAAGCGGAGAAGCACCGCACTGCATATCTCGAGTGGTTTGACGCTCCTTCCCAGCCGAACGGTGGATGTATGATACTGATTTCCGGTGGAAGCTATGAGTGCTGCTGCGACGTGGGGCTGATAAAGATGTGGAACGAGAGATTCACTGAACTTGGATTCCAGTGTGTGAATTTCGTCTACCGCACACCTCGTCCGGTAGGCCTTCCTATCTACCAGACCGCCTGGGAGGATGGCCAGAGGGCAGTCAGGATGGTGCGCAGCGAAGCTGCGAAAAGAGGTTTCGACCCTGAGAGGATAGGCACGGTCTCGATGTCTGCCGGCTCACACCTGGCGCTTCTTCTCGCGACCAGTTCCCAGACTCCTGCCTATGAG
>JAZRXV010000031.1:0-4957 GCA_045600405.1 Candidatus Cryptobacteroides sp. | reverse complement strand
TGGGTCTATCTGTTCGAGACTCGCACCAATGCATCCAGCCTTTACCAGCTAGGTGTTACAGTATGCGGCAAGGCCAATTGCCTCATCATTGCTCCTGACGGCTATGCGGGACCTACCATTGCCGCATCATACGATGAATCGACCTGGCCAGCGGCAGAGGCTGCGGGGCTGGTATGTCTTCCTGCTGCGGGCAGACACGATGGATCCTCTGTCAACAATTTCGGCTATAACGGCTTCTATTGGTCATCATCTTCTTATTCTTATGGAAACGGCTTCTCGTATAGTATGTATTTCAGTAGCAGCACGCTCCATTCTAGCAGCCACATCAACCGCCACTATGGTTACTCCGTCCGCCTCGTCACAGATGTGAAATAATTGAAATCCCTTATCCAGTCCGACCGATTGCTTGGTGCTCGCCATCGGCTCGTACTGCCGCATTCTCTCAGCAAGATAGTGGTTGTAGATGAAGCGCACGCTGCCGAAGTAGTGGGCAAGGACCTGCCGCTGCTCAGCGTTCGGATACATCCGGAACTTGTATGTACGGTACACCGTTTTCTTCACTTAAATATACTAAATTTCCGGCAGACAGCAATGGGTTTTTGAGATATTTTTCAAAAGAAAAATTTGGTAAATAACTGATATATATATACCTCAATTGAAATCAAACAGGACGAATACAATGAGAAACATTTGGAAACTTTTGGCAATCCTCGCCGTAGCCGGCGGGTTTGCCGCTTGTGACAAGGACGAAGTTCCCGTAGAGCCTGAACTCAATGACGGAACATCCATCGTCAACGGATATATGGCCGTGGACCTTGGCCTCAGCGTAAAATGGGCAAGTTGCAACGTAGGCGCCTTCAGGGAGGACGGCCGGGGCTCTTACTTCGCCTGGGGCGAGACCTCTGAGAAGAGCAATTACGACTGGTCAAACGAGGGCGACTACAAGTGGGGCATCTATGACAGCAGCGCTTCGCCTAAATACGGCATGACCAAGTACACTGCTGATGTTGAAGGCGGTGATGGTCTCAAGACACTCCAGCCCGGAGACGATCCTGCAACTGCGAACTGGGGCACAAAATGGCGCACACCGACCGACGATGAATTCAAGGAACTCCTTGACGGGACCAAGTGCGAGTGGACATATGACACAATCATGAAAGGTTACACAGTAAAAGGTCTGAAGACCGGCAACTCGATTTTCCTGCCCGTAACGGGCTATCGCAAAGGTTCGGGTCTTGAAGATGCCGGAACGGTCGGCCACTACTGGTCATCGTCAGTGGGCGAGTCGTACCCGTACGGCGCGTACAACATAGTCTTATTAGCGAACAACCGTGGCGGTGGCAGCAGCGGCAGCCGCTACCTCGGCCTATCGGTCCGTGCGGTCACAGAATATTAGTGCAAGCCGAGAGCAGAGGCAAGCTTAATTTCTCAAAATCGATCCGCGGAGCGAAATGTTCTGCGGATTCTTCGTTTCACATATTATGGACAACGCCTATCAATCCCGTGGCCGCCACAAATGGTATCTGAAGTGCCACCTTATCTTCGTCTGCTCAATCGGAGAAGCGTCTCCCGAAACGGTGCGGAAATACATCGAGAATCAGGGATAATTCACAATATATTCCTACCTCAGCCGATAGAAACGGCCAAATAATATAAATAATATCATTTATGATACTTTTTTCACTAAGGATATTTTGCATATCAAGATTTTATCCATATTTTTGCATCATATTTGATACTGGCAACATGAAGACAACCCTGGACAGATACACCATCTACGATTTCAGTGACGAGGCGATAGTCAAGGAGATATGCCGCAAGGTGAAGGCCCTGAGGCGCAGTTGCTGCGTCTCCCAGCAGGAGTTCGCAGAGCGCAGCGGTGTCTCCATTGCTTCGGTGAAAAGGATTGAAGCGGAGGCTGTCGCCGACCTGAACATCTGCACCCTCATCAAGATCATGCGCGCCTGCGGCGTACTGGAGGGTTTCGCCGAGCTGGTGCCCGACGTGCCTGAGTCACCATTCCTTATTGACAGCAGGACCGGAGCAAAACACAGCAAATGCAAGTCCAACTTTAAAACCGTCTCCGCATGACAAAGAATCCAATAGCCGTTGATGTGATGCTCTGGGGGACCCGCATCGGCAGGCTCACCTGGGATGCCGAAAGGCTCCTTTCCGTCTTCCAGTTCAGCGAGGAGTACGCAAAGCTCCCGTTTGATGTCTGCCCGTCCACCCACAGGAAAGGGAGGACTATGCCTACCGCCTTCTACGGCAAGGCCGGAGACCTGTACCAGGGGCTACCCGAGTTCATCGCGGACTCCCTCCCGGACAAATGGGGCTCAACCCTCTTCGACCAGTGGATGACCGACAACAAGGTCAGCCTGATGGATTCCACCCCTCTGCTTAAACTCTCATACATCGGCAAGAGAGCGATGGGAGCCCTGGAGTTCGTTCCGGAATGCGGAGAGGATGACGACAGGGAGTCCCTCGACATGCCATCTCTTGCGAACCTCGCATCCGAGGTATACATGGACCGCTTCAAGGCTGCGCTCTCCGCAGAGGAGAGCATTACCATGAAGAAACTCATCTACCTGGGCACCTCGGCGGGCGGCAAGCGCCCGAAGGCCGTTGTAGCCTACAATCCCCAGACCGGTGTCTTCCGCTCCGGCCAGGTCGATCTTCCAGATGGTTTCAGGCACCACATCATAAAGTTCAAGGAGGACCCGCTGTCCCCCACCTCGGAGATAGAGATGATATGGCACGAGATGGCAAAGGAAGCAGGAATCATCATGATGCCATGCTTCCTGAAGGAGATTGACGGCAGGAGCCACTTCATCACGGAGAGATTCGACCGCGTGGGCAGCGAGAAGGTGTTCACCCAGACCCTTGCGGCCATCATGCCGGGTGCTGACGACTACATGAAGGTCGTATGGCTTGCCAATACCCTGAATCTCCCGCAGGAGGACAGGGACCAGCTGTTCATACGCATGGTGTTCAACTTCGCGGCCGGCATCTCGGATGACCACAACAAAAACTTCTCGTTCACCATGGACAGGCAGGGCCTCTGGCGCCTGTCCCCGGCATACGATGTCATGTTCACCGCAAACATCTGGGAGGACCGCTCCGCCTATATCCACTCGCTCGGCGTGATGGGAAAGAAGTCGTCCGTCTCCATAGCCGACTTCATGGAGTTCGCCGAGGACTTCGTAAACAATCCCAAAGAGAAGATCGAGAGGGTTCTGGCTGCTGTCGACAGATTCGGCCAGTGGTGTGACAACTACCGCATCGGTTCCGACATCAGGGAAAAGATCCAGGCGGCCTTGGATTTCGTAAGACCAAGATAGTCTCACCAGATGATTGTCCCGTCCATGACACTCGAAGAGGTCGCCAGTCAGTTTCAGGGCGACTACAGCGACCTGCTCGCCAAGAGGAAGACCTTCCAGCCGAAGTTCTCCTCACTGGTGAAGCGTTCGACGCGCTTCCCCGTCAGGGCGCAGTACGACTACATCTCCCACACCAACCGCAACAGGTACATCTACTTCTACAGCGCTGAGAAGAGGGGCCAGTGGAACGAACCCCACAGCATCGTCGTGGGCATCTATGAGCGTCCCGAGGGCAAGTATGCCGTTACCAGCACCAATGCCGGTCACACGTACCTGATCTATCCTCCCCACTTCTTCGTCAGGTACCGCGAACGCATCCTTAAGGACGATTCAATATATGGGGACGAACTAATCAAGAGGTATTTCAAGGTCAATGACAGGTTCACCAAGGAACCGCTTTCCGAGGAGCACACGAAGGCCTACCGCAAGTACGAGTCCGCTGACGAGTCAGTCCAGGCCGCACGGTGCGCCGAAGGGAACATCTTCCTTGAGATACAGTCGCCGAGGGTGGTCCTCATAAAGACCATCATATCCGACGAGATGCTCTTCGAGGACCAGAAGGAGGCCTTCACGCGCCTTGCCGACCAGCTCGAGGACGTCAAGGACATCAAGTTCCGCGTCTTCCCCTATGATACCTCCGGGCCGACCTTCTGATTGGTTTCGTTCCCCCGGGAAATAATGGACATCTCTTCCGGCAATAGTTCGTTAATTTTATAAAAGTTACGCCACGGCGCGGACGCCGTAGAATAAAAGTTCCTTGAAATCAGTGTTATTTTGTCGCAAGTTCGGGCTTTTAGCGGACATTACAATAAATTGATCCACCATTGCAGCATTGTGCAGCAGGTTTTTTGCTGGATTCTACTCTGAAGTGCAACGTTTGAAGTTGAGCAAAGAATATGAGAGTATATCTTTGCTTTCATGACAAGAACAGCGACAGAAGATGGGATACAAGCATTTGACAGGAGAGCAACGTAATACCATAGAAGCGTTGCTTCAAACACCGATGAGTCTGCGTGAGATTGGGGATATCATCGGTGTCAGCAAGGGAACTGTGAGCCGCGAGATAAGGCGCAACAGTGACATGCGTGGGCATCATCGGTACAGATGGCAGCTGGCGCAGAAGAAGTATGAGCGCAAGATGAAGACCAGGAAGCATTTCCTGAAGTTCAATGATGAGATGAAGCGTACTGTGCGCAGATTCATAGTGCATGGACAATACAGCCCGGAACAGATCTGCGGGCGTTTCAGGATGAAAGGAGAGGAGATGGTCTGTGCCGAGACGATCTACGGGCTGATACGGCAGTACATCCCCAAGGGTACGGATTTCAGCGAGTTGACTGACGAGATGATTGCGGAGATTGAATGGAAACTAAACAACAGACCCCGCAAGTCACTCGGCTATCTGATATGGAAGAAAAAGTGAATTTGATGAAATTTGAATATTCCGGCCTGTCAACAAATATTGATGGGCGAAATCAAAGAAAAATAAATCGGTTTCGCCCATATTCAGTATGAAATGGAGACTCTTATTCTAGAACTTGAGAAGATCCGAGAGAGCTACAACCGAACCATTGAAA
>JAZRXV010000030.1:0-10161 GCA_045600405.1 Candidatus Cryptobacteroides sp. | reverse complement strand
TCCTGCAAGGAAAATGGCATAAACATTTCCTGCTGCAGCTTCATCCCAGCCGAACTTTGCCTGCATGAAAAGTGCGAAGATGGCCAGCATGGTGTAGTAGCCGAAACGCTCTCCGGTGTTAGCCAGCGCGAGGGCGAAAAGCCCTTTGGGTTGGTTCTTGAACATGATTATTTACTTATATTATTAATTATTAATTTGTTACAAGTTTATTTGTTTTACTGAGGAACATGGAGGGGACTATGGCTGTCTTTTGCAGGCATGCCCCTCTTCATTCCTTATGTACTTGTACATCCTTAACGTATCTTCGTTTTCATCGTATTCCTCAACTGCGCAGAAGTGATTCTTCTCGTAGAACGGGATTGCGGAATACGTGCCGTCATGATACGCTCCGACTGTGATGAAGTATCTGTTCTCCATCACAGCACGCTCCGAAAGTTTCTCGATGATTTCCGTCCCTATATATTGCCCACGATACTCCTCGCGCACGGCAAGGTAATCCAGTTCCAGAGTATCGTATCTGATCATGTCATGGAACTCTCCGTTATCGAATGTCGTGTGCGGCGTCCCCGTTTCCTCAATTTCCAGCTTCGCCCCCTTGCTCCTGAGTACTGCTCCCGGACTCGTGATGAACATTGCCACAAGTTTCCCCGTCTCACAATGCACCGTATAAAGGGAGTGCTTCTGCCTGTCCAGGACTTCCTCCAGCTGTCCGTGTATGAAAGCGTCAATGACCCCGACCCCACAATGGAAGTCGGATAGTACGGATGCCGATGTCTGTTTCCGGAAAATAAGTTTCATTATTCCCACACGACCTCGTAGGACTTACTGCGTTCTTTGAGGTCTTTTCCCATGCGGCGGGCACAAATCCCGTCCGTAGACTTGCTGACGGGAGACTTGCCATCAATCATGTCGCAGAGACGTTTTGCGTACTCTCCGCGGATGACAGTTTTATGATTCTTAACTCCTAACATAATAGGCTCATTTATGTGCCGTTGCAAATGTATATAATATATATGATATGTCAAAGGCTTTTACAAACTTTTGATGATGTTCATCGAATGTGATATAATCAAAGCCAACTGACTCACTGCCAGCTATGACTCCATCCTCACGATATTGCACTATCGTTATATGTTTGCCTTTATGGGCATATCTTGGTCTTTATTGGTTTTCCGTATCTACAAATATAATAAATATTGCTATATTTGACTAATGTAGAATAATCATAAAGCACAATATCATGACCATCAAAGACCTCAACCCTTCCATTGTATGGAATAATTTCTATCAGCTGACACAGCAGCCGCGTCCTTCCAAGCATGAGGAGAAAGTGCGCGCCTTCCTGCTTTCATGGGGCAAGTCCCACAAACTGGAGACTTTCGCCGATGAGACCGGTAACGTGATAATACGCATCCCTGCTACCCCGGGCTACGAGAACCGCAAGGGAGTCGTCCTCCAGGGACATATGGACATGGTGCCTCAGAAGAACTCCTCCGTGCAGCACAATTTCGAGACAGACCCTATCAGCACATGGATAGACGGTGACTGGGTCAGAGCCAAGGGTACTACCCTCGGAGCTGACAATGGCCTCGGCGTCGCCATGGCGATGTCCGTGGCGGAGTCACCGGAGGTCAAGCACGGTCCTATCGAGATACTTGTCACCTATGACGAGGAGACGGGCATGACCGGTGCCCAGGCTCTGAAGCCTGGTGTGCTCAAGGGTGATATCCTCATCAATCTTGATTCGGAGAGCGAAGGCGAACTCTATGTCGGATGTGCCGGCGGACTTGATGCAACCGCATCCTGCCGCTACCGCCGCAAGAATGAACCGAAGGATCATGAATGCTGGAGCCTTGCCGTCAAGGGGTGCCAGGGCGGCCATTCCGGAATGGACATCATCCTGTGTAGGGCCAATGCCAACAAACTTGCCGCAAGGGTCCTTCTTCCTCTGCTTGCGAAATGCGGAGTCAAACTGATCGACCTCGAGGGCGGAACCCTGCGCAACGCGATCCCAAGGGAGGCGTTCGCAACCGTCTATGTCCCGAAGGGCAAGGTCGCTGCGGCAAAACGTGCGGTTGAGAAAGTCTCAGCTGCGCTGAAGGCTGAGTATGCAGTCACCGACCCTAACCTGGATGTTGTTTTCGAGCCTTATAAGTGCGCTCCAGGTGAGACCTGCGATCCTGAAGAGTGCAAGTACGTCGAAGAGGCAAGGGCCGTGGATTTCATCCGCGCCATTCTCGCATGCCCTGACGGAGTGGAACGCATGAGCGACAATCTCCCGGGCATGGTGGAGACCTCCAACAACATGGCCATGGTGAAGATTTACAAGGGTGAATTCTTCGTCAAGTGCCTTATGAGAAGTTCCGTCGATTCAGCCAAGGATGCGCTTGCCGACAAGATGGAGAGCGTGTTCGCCCTCGCCGGCATAAAGGTCAAGTTCACCGGAGGATACAGCGGATGGGCTCCGAACCCTGACTCCGGAATCCTGAAACTTATGAAGAAGGTATATAGCGGAATGTACGGCAAGGAGCCTCTGGTGATGGCGATTCATGCCGGACTTGAGTGCGGTATCCTTTCCGGGGCATACCCTGACTGGGACATGGTCTCAATGGGACCTACGCTCCTCAGCCCTCATTCACCTGACGAGCGGGCCAACATACCTTCGGTGCAGAAGGTATGGGATTTCCTGAAGGCTGTGCTTGAGGCTATACCCGAGAAAATCTAGAACGCAGAATCCTGACCATCTCCTCTCTCCGTGAGAGGAGATATTTGTCTATGCGCTCCGCCGTCATGCCCGCTACGTTCTCGAGCAGCGGTATGCTGAGGAAAGGCGTGGTCGCAAGCGTGAGCACGGTGTTGTATATGTCATTCATCGTGCATTCCTGCACAGTGCCGTCGGCGACATGCTGCTGGAGACGCAGGGAATGCATCTTTATGCTTTCACCGCATACGGTATCGAAGGTGTCCTTGTAGCGCAGGAGGAAATCGGGATGCATCCTGGCGATGTCGCTGATAAGGTAGGGGAGACGCCTGTCCCCGTTCATCTTGTCGAATATGGTCAGCGCTGCGTCGATTGATACCTTGATCACGTCGGCATCTTCCTTCATCAGCGGCTTGAGGCTCCTCAGCATGTCATACACATGGTTGTCCAGGATCTGTATGAAAAGTTTCTCCTTGGTCCTGAAATAATAATTCACCATGGCGTGCGTGACCCCGGCCCGTTTTGCTATCACTGCCGTCGATGCCGCATCATAGCCGTTGCGGAAGAATTCCTCTTCCGCCGCGTTGAGTATTTCCTGTTCCTTCGTCATAAGAAAGATGGCGCCCGACCGTAAGGGCGCCATCACAAATGTAAGACATTTATTTTAATTTCCTGTGGAATATCCTGTAGACGACAGGGACAACCACAAGCGTAAGCATGGTCGACAGGGTCATGCCGCCTATGATCACCCAGCCTATTCCGTTCCTGAGTTCGGCACTGGATCCGGAAGCGACAGCCACCGGAATCATACCTATGATGGTGGACAGCGCTGTCATGAGGATAGGCCGTGTACGGAGTCTGACCGCTTCCACGAGGGCCTCGGCCGCTGCCATTCCGCCGTTGACCCTTTCGTTGGCGAAGTCCACGAGGAGGATGGCGTTCTTCGCCACGAGACCTATGAGCATGACCAGTCCTAGCATGGCGTATATGTTGAGTGAGGTTGCGGACAGCGCCAGTGCGAGTATGGCCCCGAGGATAGAGAACGGGATTGAGAACATGACAACAAGCGGATCGACCCAGTTGTTGTAGAGTATCACCAGCGACAGGTACATCAGGATGATTGACAGGAGTATGGCCATGCCGAAGACACTCATGGAGTCGGACATGGATTTCATATCTCCCACGGTCTCGATGGATATGCCCATCTCTTCGGCCTTGCCGCTGACCTTGTCAAGGAATTCACCGGATGCCTGTCCTGCGGAGACGCCTACGACGTTCGCGCTGATCGTTTCGGAAGCGTTCCTGTTGTAGCGCTCGAGCCTGTTCGGTCCCGTGCCTATGCGCACCTGTGCGAACTGGTCGAGGGTGACCCTGCTTCCCTGCTGGTTGATGAATGTCAGTCCGGCCACGTCATCGATGTCGCTGCGGTAGAAGTTGTCAGCCCTGAGGTTTATGTCGTATTCGTAATCGTCGCGGACGAATTTCATGCTGGTGTTGCCCTGGAATGCCATCTGGAGGGTGAGACCTACATTGTCCAGCGACAGCCCGAGAGCTGACATCTTGTCCCTGTCGACGATTATTTCAACTTCAGGCCTTCCGCTTCCCGTGGATAGTTGCTGTTGGAGCGTGCCAGGTATGCTGTGCATGACATCGAGGGCATATTCTCCGAAAAGGGCCACCGAATCGGCCTTGCTTCCCGAGAGTACATATTCTATGTCGGAACTGTTGCCTGATCCGTGGAGGGCCGCTGCAAATACTTTTACCTTGGCATCCACAAGGTAATCGGTGAGTTGTCTGCGCAGGGATGAGATATACAGGTGCACGGATTTGTCACGTTCTGAAGGCGGGACCATCTTTACCTTGATTTCGGCCAGATACGGAGTGCCCTGGTTGCTTTCATTGTTGCTGCTGGTCAGACCGACCATGGATACGACTTCCCTGATCTCCTTCTGTTCCAGGAGCCATGCTTCGGCTCTGGCGACCATTATGGACGACTCCTCGATAGAGATGTCCTTCGGCATCTCGAGAAGCACGGCGAATTCGCTCTGGTCAACTTTAGGCATGAATTCAAAACCTACGAAGCCCATGGGGAAGAGCGAGCAGACAAGGACCGTAAGCGCTATCACGGCTATCCCCACCCAGCGTTTGTGGCCCAATGCTTTCTGCAGCAGCCCTGCCACCCAGTCGCCGAATCTCCTGATGACGTTCTCGAACCATGAGAGTGTCCTGCCCCAGACGGTGCTTCCGTCAAGAGTGTCGAGTTTGCCGAAACGCGAGGTGAGCAGGGGGACGAGCGTGAGCGAAGCGAGGAGACTGAAAAGAATGGCGAAGATGATGACTCCGCAGAACTGCCTGAGAATGTCCGATACCAGACTGTTGGTCAGGGCGATAGGGAGGAATACAATCACGAGCACTATGGTGACTGTCACCACCGTGAACCCGATCTCTTCCATGGCATCGATGGTTGCCTGCAGAGGCTTCTTGCCCATTTCCATGTGCCGGCAGACGTTCTCGATCACAACTATGGCATCGTCCACGAGCACGCCTATGACCACCGACAGTCCAAGCAGGGACATGATGTTGAGTGTGAAGTTGAACAGTTTCATGCCGATGAACGCGCCTATCAGCGAGATCGGGACGGCCAGCATGACTATGAGGGCGTTCCTCCAGTTGTGCAGGAATATCAATATGACGAAAGTCACAAGGATGATCGCCAGTATCAGGTCCTCGAGCACGGATTTGATGGATTCCCTGGTAAAGTCGGAGGTGTCGGACACCTTCGTGATCTGAAGGCCTTGTGAGGCATATTCCGCTTCCAGTGTGCTTATTGCCTCGGATATCTTGTCGCTCAGGTCAATTGCGTTGGCATCTTCCTGCTTGAAGACGTTGATCAGTACGGCATCCCTGCCATTGACCCTGGCTATCGTGGTGACATCCTCTGCTGTCTCGACTACGTCCGCTATGTCGGACATCCTGACCTGCGTGCCGTTCGGAAGTGTCATCAGCACGAGACCGCGGATTTCTTCAACGCTTTTGAGCTTGCCCGTGAGGCGTACGGAGGTGTGCGTCTGCCCGTCCTGGATGCTTCCGGTAGGGAAATCCAGATTCGAGCCCTTCAGCACACCGAGCACCTGTACCGGTGCGATGCCGAGTTCCCTCATTATCCCCATGTCAAGGTTAATCTGGATCTCACGCTCCCTTTCTCCTACGGTCTCGACTTTTGCCAGACCCGGAATCCTCTGCAGCTCCGGAATGATCCTGTGCTTGACGAGGTCGCTGAAATCCACAGGGTCCAGGCCTGAACTCATGGACAATGTGATGATGGATTTTGCATCCACGCTGATTTCGTTGACGATAGGCGAGAGGATGCCGGACGGAAGTTCCGCCTTCTTTGCGCTGATCTTGTTCTGTGCGTCGGTGACGGCCTTCTCAATATCGGTACCGTAAGTGAAGGACACGAAAACCATGGACATCCCTTCGAAGGAATAGGAGCGCATGGACTCCACCCCTGACATGGATGACAGCACGTCCTCAAGTTTGACCGTGAGGGAACTCTCGACCTCCACAGGTGAAGCGCCGGGATATATGACCTGTACGTTGAGTGAAGGCGGGGTGAATTTCGGCATCAGCTCGGCCTTCATGGAAGAATATCCAAGGAAGCCCAGAATGCCGATCACGACGAACAGGACGATGACGTAAACAGGCCTTTTTATCGATAATTCAGAAATTTTCATGACCTTGTCTTATTGTGCGTTCACGACCTTGACGGCTGAGCCGTCCGAAACGTTCATGAGTCCGGAGATGATGATCACATCACCTTCATCGAGCCCGTCAAGTATCTCTATCCTGTCCCCGAACATTTCCCCGAGCCTGACTTCCCGCCGTTCGGCCTTGCCGTCCCTGACGACATAGACATCTGCGGAAAGGACACTTCCGACTACGGCTTTTCTTGGGATGAGGATGCCTGTCTGCTCATCTTCCGCCTCGAACAGGACTTTGAGGTACATTCCTGCGCGAAGTCCCGCATTCCTGTCCATCAGGATCTCGACAGGGTAATTGAGACCCCGGTCTGTCTTGACGCCTATGCTCTTTATGGTACCGGTGAATGTGCCGCCTGCGGCGTCGTTGCTGGTAGCGCTCACTTTCTGCCCGGCTTTCAGGAGCCTTGCCTTCGATTCCGAGACATTGCAGGTGACCTTGATCCTGCTGTCATCCACTATTTCGAAGAGCGGGACATTAGGGGCGATGAGCGCTCCCTGCTCCACATACCTGTTGTTGATGGTGCCGGCGATAGGTGCTTTTACAACTGCGTTGTCAAGTTTCCATTTGCTGACGGCAAGCCTGCTTTCGGCTGCTACGAGCTGGGTCCTGATGTTGTCCAGCTGCTGGTTCGTGATGCCTCCGGCTTCGAACGAGCGCGAGAAACGCTCTTCATCTTTCTTCAAGGCCTCGTAGGAAGCGAGGGTTGCCTTGTAGTCCGCTTCAAGAAGTTCCGAGTCAATCTTCAGGAGCGGAGTGCCTTTGGCGACACGGCTGCCTTTGTCCACAAGGATGGAGGTGACTCGCCCGGAAATTTCCGATACGAAATTCAGTTCGCTGTTCGCCTGAGCTACACCGTTGGATGTGAAGTCACGGTTGCATGCCTCCTTGGTTACGGTATATGTGGTCACGACTTCCATCTGGTCCATGGAGACTGATGATGTCTGCTCCTGTGCTTTCTTCCTGTTGCCGGCCAGAAGCAGCACCATTCCTGCGATTACGGCGATGCCGATGATGATTCCTGATATCTTTTTCATGTTATCTGTTTATTTCGTTGATTGTTCCGTCTGCTTTCTTCAGGTCAATGTATGCCTTGACGCAACTGTTGAGGGCGTTGACATAGTTCATCTGGGCCTGTATGAGGGATGATGAGGCGTTGAGAAGGTCCGAAAGGGGGGAGAGACCTTCGTTGTAGTTGCTTTCGGTGACATCGAGCACCTCCCGTGCAAGTTCCCTGTTGCGCCTCTGCGCGTCTATAGTGGCCCGGTTCTGGTCCAGCTGCATCCGGGCGTTGTTGTATCCCATCGTCAGCGATTGGACGAGCATTTTCTCGTCATTGAGAGATTTCTGAATCTCCAGGTCGGCCTTCCTGATCTTGGCGGACTTGGACATACCTGTGAAAATGGGCATCCTCATGTTGATCCCGACCATCGACACAGGGAAGTGATGGTATGTCTCGCCGTAGAAGTGGTCGCCCATGTAGTTGTGTGAGTAATTCGCGCTGTGCGTAAAGACCGGAAGGGTCTCCGATATGGCCCATTTCCGCTGAAGCCCCAGCATGGACTGCTGGTGCTTGAGAAGTTTGAACGGTTTCTGCTCAGTGATGTCGAACCGCCGGAGCGACTCCATGAATATCATGGACTCCATGGCGTCCAGATCTATCGGCTCAAGGGTGATGTCTTCGTCCATAGGGAAACCCATCTCCAGTTTCAGCAGTCTTTTCTGCACGTCAAGCGCCTGGAGCATGGAGTTCTTCTCAGTCTCGAGATTCTGCCGTGTGACCGAGATCCGGTCGGCATCCACTTTTCGGACTATTCCGAGTTCCCTGTTCGCTTCCATGATGGCGGACATCCTGTCCATCACTGCGAGGGTCTCGTCAAAAAGTCCCATGGCGTATTCCAGAACCTGGGCATTGAAGAAGATTGTGGCAGTCTTGGCTATTACGTCATCGGCATCCGCCTCCACCCCCATACGGGACATCTCCTCGGCTGTCCTAGCTATCTCCACTGCATTGAACAGGGAGAAATTGAGTATCTGCTGTGTCAGGCTGACGCCCCAGTTGGCGCTCAGGTCCATGCCCATGGTCACTGTCATATACTTGGGAGCATTGGGATCCTGCATGCCGGCCGGCATCATGGAGTTGACGAAGTTCGGCATTGCTATTGCCGTCTTCTGGATGTTATAGGTGAACCCGCTTGATGCATTCAATTGGGGTAGAAGGGCTCCGACAATCTCCCTTCTGGATTGGATTGCCGTTTCAATCCCGAGCCTGTCCTTGCGGAGTGACACGTTGTTTTCCAGAGAATAGTCCAGGCATTGCCTGAGTGACATGGGCTCTCCGGCCATGGCCTCCCTGCCTCCGGCAAACAACGTAAAAAGGCTCAGGAGCAGGGCTGTGATTCTAAGGTTCATATATCTTCATTTTTTTATTAACGGAGTCGTTTAACGATATTGTTAATACAAAAATAAAGATAAAATCCGAAATAGCAAGGCTGTTTCGGATCTATGGTGATTATTTGTCGAAAATGGATTGCGGTACCTCCCCGGTCCAGCAGAGCGGCTGCTCAACTCCGAACAGCCTGACTACGGTTGATGCCGTGTTGACGGTATTGTTAGGTTCGGTGATTTCAAAACCCTTTTTGATTCCAGGTCCGGAAATGACCCATGGGACTATCATTTCAACCTCGCTTACGCCACCATGGCCGGTACCGATTCCGCCGTGGTCTGAAATGAACATGAGGTGGGAGTCCTCGAACAGACCTTCTGCCTTGAGCCGTTCGACAACCCTGCCGACCTCGGCATCCGCTTCCTCGATGGATTTGATATATTCCGGTGACATCCATTTGTAAGTGTGTCCGACGTGATCGGTATGGACGGTGTACAGGAAGACGAACATCGGATTATCCCTGTTTCCGCAGATGAAATCCATGGCTCTGTTGCAAAGCATAGCATATTCCTCATCCCCGGCACAGACGGTGTCATCGAAGTATTTGGGGTTGTGCGGGTAGGCCAGCGGCCCCCAGTTGTAGTAGAAGGCTGTCTTGATTCCCGGGACATTGTCTTTGAGAACCTTGAATACTGACGGGAAATATCCGTCTTCGTCCTTCTGGACTGCCGGTATGCCGTAATTATTCAATGTCCAGCCGTTGTCGGTCACTCCGTGTACTTCCGGACCGGCTCCGAGCAGGTGGCTGGTGTAGTTCGGAAGGGTGATGGACGGCATTACGTCGCGTGTTGCGAAGGACGCGGAGCCGCTGCTAACAAGTGCGTCCAGGTTAGGAGTCTTCGCCGTCTTGAATCCGTCGACGCGGATACCGTCAAAAGTGAATATGATGACTCTTTTGGCCGGTTTGATTTTTTTCTTTTTTCCATTGTTGGATGCAAATGCATCGACGGGCAGGGCAGAGGCTCCGACGGCAAGGCCTGCCGCCAGACTTCCCTTGATGAAATTTCTTCTTGAAATAGACATATCGTTGTTTTCCAGTTGAAATCCAAATAAAAATGGATCTCGATTTATTAGTTAAACATTTACATTCTTTATAATCAACATCTTATCGATGTGCATATTTTCATCTTTCCTTGATAGTAGTGCGTAATGTACCACCGACCTCTTGTGAAGGTCGAGATTCAGAACCCGTAAAAATATCCTCGGTAAACAAACTTTCCACAGCGGTCATCCGGTTCGGTGCCGCAAGTTCCTG
>JAZRXV010000029.1:0-7836 GCA_045600405.1 Candidatus Cryptobacteroides sp. | reverse complement strand
TAGTCGTAGTAGTCGAGCATCAGGGAAACCATCTCCAAGGACGAACTCCAATGCCGTTTGATGTAATTGTTGTCCGGGAGGGAGTCGGTGCATTTGCTCCTGTCCCAGCCGTAATCACGGATGCTGTGTGTACCGAATACGGTCTGTGTCTCCAGACTGATGGCTCCCTCCGCTCCGAGCAGGGCGCGGGCGTTCGCCTTCATCATCGGGAGATTCCTGAAATAATGCTCGAACAGTGGCTTCATCAGGTCGAAATCACCCGACCTCAGCATGGGATGGTACATCAGACGCGTGTTCTGCCACCAATATTCTCCTGCACAGAACCTGACATCCGCACTGGCATCATGCGTTGGAACCGTAAACCTGGTGTCAACATTAAAGATAGATCCGTTGAACTTTATCGGGTAGCCGCCACGGCCGCCACAGGCCAGCATCCAGGACTGCAGTATATATGATCTGGTTATCTTTTCTCCGGTCTCTCCGTCCGGTGTCTCCACATAGATGTAGCTCTTGTTCCAGAAACGGTTCCAGTATCCGGATGTCCTGCGGAGAGACTTCCCGCTGGCGGATGCTGCAGACGCGACTTCATTCACTTTCGCCGTCCATTCCTCCGGATCAGGGTAGATGCCGCAGTCCGTAGCGATGCGCATGTCGATATTCTTTATGGATCCCTCGCTTGACAGTTCAAGAGGAGAGGACTTCTTCAGTCCCTCGCCCTCCATCCTGAAGCCGAAGCACCTGTCCATGTACGGGTCATACGCCGCCCTGTTCTCAATCTCGATGCCCTGATGGTCCAATGTCATATCATACGAAGAGAAGGTATTGTGATGCCGCACCGTGACGGCGTCCTCAGAGTCGAGGATTTCGTCAGGATATCGGTAAAATTCGACGCCATCAGGAAAATTGGAGATTGAACGGGCCCCTTTTAAGGCATACTCCCGAGTGATGAGCACTTTCCGGTCTCTCCATATCTCCGCCCTAGCCGTGACGCTCACGCCATCCTTAGAGCTTCCGGCTATGCGGATGATAGGCTGTTCGCTGTCAATCCAGAACGAGAGGTCCATCCCGGCGCCATGCAACTTGATGCAACCGTCCACAAGATCCAGCCTCTGGCTGAAGTCGCCTCCGGAGACGATCGACGGGGTGAAACTCACCCTTACACGGCCAAGCTTGTACAACTCGCCGATTTCGCTCCAGCTGTCGGTACTGGACAAATAGAAAACCAGATCGCCGTTCGGCTCGACCCATACGTTCGCTCCGACCTCACCGTTGCCGATAGGCATGCTGCCGGAGGCATTTTCGGATGGGCTATCCCATAGGAGATCATATTTGCTGACCTCATTGTCACAGCGGCTACAAGAGAACGACAAAATAGACAATGCTGCCAGAATTGGTATTCTGATTGTTTTTATCATTATTTGTGAGAATATTGACTAAAACAGTGATTTCTGACTTTTATAGTCAGGGACCTCGCCGTCCGCATGACGACGGTCCATCTCATAGAGGAAGGTATTCTTCACAAGCTCGAAGTTGAGCATGTCGCTGCGGCCGTCCTTCTCCCCTTCCTTCAGGAAGGCCTTGCCCTCACGCACGACAGGAGCCTGGTCGTCCTCCTCATCCACGGTAAGGAATACGTTGCAGTCGCGATACAGTTCCAGAAGATGAGCGAAATTGTCCTGATATGCCTCAGGCTTGTCCTTCCACTTCAGGACAAGCTTGCTGAAACCCGGATCAAGCACTATGCATCCGTCCTCAATACGGGCATTCCTGTCATCAGACCTGAAGGATATCAGTTCCTTGCAGTATGGGATACGGCATTTCACAGTTGCAGGAGCCGCATCTCCGAACTCGCCCTCAAACCTGACTACAGCACCCTTCTTTTTGGAGGACAGGGTAGCACTGACCGTCCCCATCTCGGTAGGGGCAGAGTCAATGACCAATTTATCTCCAGGCTTGATCCACTCAGGCGAGACGGTGGAGAATACATAAAGATCCCGGCCCGGCCGGGTGCCGCACTTTCCTCCATACTCATGGATAAGCAGATTGCGCACAAGCACGGCTATCTTGGCCGACGCCCATGCGTGTGGCGGCAGACATACGATGAGTTCGCGGTTCTGCCATGGCCAAACCATGTTCTCAAAGCCCTCGTGCGTCGAGCCACAATGGAGCAGCAGATGGTAGAAGTCAATCAGCGCCTGTTCGCTTTCTCCGCGCACCATGTACTGCTCTATCATGTTCGCCGTGATGTACTGATGCAAGTGCAGACCGTGACGGTATGTCATCACTCCTTCTGCGTAATTCTTGCGGACATGTTTCAAGGTACCCTCGACATAAGGGTGTGAAGGCTCGTAAAGTTCGATAGGATATGCCAGAAGCATGTTCTCCCAGTCGCAGTCCGAACGGAACTTCGAGAATCCCCTGACGGTTTCCTTGCCGACCTTGTACGGGTAAAGCCCCGTCGGCACATAACCATCCTCATGTACGGATGCTTCAACGCCCTTGAGTATGCTTTCACTGTATTCCTTCTCCAGAGCCGTCCATGCGCCAGCCTCGGCTTCATGGCCAAGATCACGGGCAATCCTGATGGCAAGACGGAGGCCGAGCAGCGTCCAATAGTTGTTGCAGGCGTAGTGGCCGTCAATCATTTCATTGTCATACTGGTATGTAGGCGGCAGCAGACCATACTCATCCTCCGCAGTAATGTTCTTCAGGTAATCCATTGCCTTGACTATGGACGGGAAGGCGGACTCCATGAACTCTGCGTCATGGGTGAAGAGCCAGTACGCACCGATCATATAGAGCACATGGCCGTGTGCCGTAGGGATTATTCCGCCATGCGCAAGGGACCGGTCGAAATAAAGGCCGTCGTCCTCCTGCTGTGTGATGGACCTCTCCAACAACATTTTGGCGTATTCGTAGTTCCCGGCCTCAAGGTATGCAAGTATCATCTGAGGACCTGACGTCAGGAAGAACATAGGATATGGCACACCGTCGGTTTGGGATTTCGTGCCGTCCTTGAAGGTGCGGGTGGCCAGCATCACATGCACGAGAGAAGCCTTATATGCATCATCCACGCGCGCCTCCGGGATGCTGAAACAGGCATCATCCCCGACCGCCTTGCGCCAGTAGGAGACAGTCCTATCAAGGTATTCCTCATAATCGGCCTTCTCTATGGCTTCGGTCAGCGATGCATCCGCAGGACAAAGGGGCTGCTTGAACGTATACTCCACGCTCCTGCCCGGCTTCAGTTCCGCCACGTACTGCACCGTGCCGAACGGGTCGGACACGCCTATGCCCTTGTCTTTCAGCACGAATGGAGCGCTGTATTCCTCGCCGTCAACGGCGAACTCCACAGAAGGCTCGCTGTCGAATGAATATATCATCTTGCCGCCGAGACTGACCTCGGAAGGGCTCATTGCTGCCTCCGAGTTCAGGTCCATTCCGAAAAACGAGTCCCTGTAATCATCGATATATCCTCTCGTGGATGCAGCCAGATAAGCCTTCGCAGGCTTTCCCGACACATTCTTCGCGCTATATTTGACGAAGCCCACACTTCCCTCTGACTCATGGCCGTCGAGCGGATATGCGAACATCTCAAGGGCATAGCGGATGCCGCCTTCCGTCCAGTCATACTGCACCACAGGAATCCAACCTTCCATGTATGTCTTCTGGCGGGCAAACACCGGGGTCATTTCCTTCCCGTAGTAGAAATTGAGTTCGTTGTACCTGTTGTACAGGGAACCGTCGTATGTAACCGTATGTATGGTCTTCTGGAAAGGAACGCCTATTGCCGTCACGGATTTCTGAAGGTAGCACCACTCCCGTGACGGATCGTCCTTGAACTGGTCTGCGCTGAAGGACGGCATTTTCTGGGCGCTAAGGCTGATTGTGGCCGCAGTCGCAATAAAAGCAAGAAGTAACTTTTTCATTTCACAATATCATTTCACTATCTGTACTGAGTAGTCTGAGGTTCGATCTGATAATCTATCCAGCCCGTTCTTTCGTAATCATCCACATGCATATCCCATCCGATCTGGCGGAGATGAGTCTTGAAAAGTGATGAGCGGTACATGCCCGGAGTAGCAACGTCAGGATTCCAGGCCACGTTCGCAGTATTCGTAAAAATGGCACTCAGGGTCGGACCGAAGTAAGTATTCCAAAGGGTACCGAGGATTCCGTCCAGCCCCAGCTGTTGTACTTGTTTGCCCTGGGCAACGATGCCGGCCCTGTTGTTCCACGGACAGGAGAGGACCGGGAATCCCTGCTCCTTGAAGTAGGCCAGTGAAGGATAACTCTCTTTTACGTCCCCGTAATACCAGTCGCATATGACGATATCCTTTGGCATGTCCTTTACCATGTTTGCAGTCTCTTCCGAGCCATTGGCAACGAAACCGCTCCAACGCGGATCCCCCCATCTCAACAGCATGTCATGCCACATCATGGCATGTGCACCACGCTTGGAGATCGCATCGTTCATTGCCTTCAAGTGTTCTACGACAATCTCACCGTAGGGACGGGCCTTACAGTTCGGACAGCTGGGCGCAGAAGCCTCATCACAGCCGATATGGAAATACGGAGGATTGCCGAAGGCCTCGTGCATCTCTTCCATGCGGGCGATGAGCAGTTTGCGCGTCTCAGGGTTGGTGAGACACCAGTTCCAGCCCTCATCGGGTTCAAACAAAGGCTGATACTGGGGACCGAAATCCAATACGGCATGCTTGCCGTTTCCGACCGACGAGGATGTGGCATGTCCGAACATGTTGATCTGAGGAATGAGAGTGACACCCAAATCCTTGGCGAGAGCCGTGAGACGGTGTGCCTCATCAATCGTCAACGGAGCATCCGGCCAGTTACACCACGGCGCGACCTCGCTCTTGAATGACCCCCATGGCTCAATGATGACATAATTGAGTTTGTAATATGCTGAGAGACGGATGAGACGTTCGGCTTCCCAGGGTGCCATCTCTATGAACCAGCTGATATGCATTCCGCGGAAAGCGATATCCGGTTGATCCTTGATGGTACCGCAAGGCACAATCCATCCTTGTATGGTCTGCGTACCACGTGCCGGGATGGCTATCTGGCGCAAAGAATAGAGGGCATAACGCACACCTTGTAACGTGGCGGCCTGCACCTTCACCTCCTTCGCATCAATAGAGATGGTGTATGCTTCAGCGCCGTCGGCCCCACCCTTATAGCGCACGGCCTTCACTTCAGGAGCACACTCTGCATACCACTCCTTCAGATGCCTGGCGGCCCAATCTGCCGCATCCTTCTCGCCGCAGGCAATGGTAACATGTGCATAAGGGACATAGTTCTGTTCAGAGAGATTCACCTCCTGCGGCATAGGACAGATTCCCATGCTAAGGTCCTGAGCACGGACGAATGAAAAGGACGTGACGGCCAGAATGGCAATCAAAAAAAACGTTTTCTTCATAAAATGTAAAAATTGAGTTACAGATATGGATTTTATAATGCCCTATGATATTTCACTTTCCTGCCCCCGAAACTGTACAACTTGAACTTCACGCCCCAGTCTTCAGGGAAGGCCGGGAGGATGTAATCCTTGCCGTCATAAGTCTGCAGGACCATCTCCTGCAAGGTGGTCATCAGATTGCCGCCGTGATCCTGGTCAGGAGTCCAGTCATAGTTCGGGCCCCAGTATGCAGGGAAGCGGAATGCAGGATTGGAATTTTCAGTCCTTGCCACCAGATCCCTGGCCGCCTCTTCCACCAGGCCGAGTCTGGCTGCTTCCGGACCGTCCTGTCCCCAGCATAGATTCTTGGTGAATATCTTCCGTTCAAAGGATTTGCGGCCAACCTGCAGATTGTCTGTAGTGATATTGCAGAGATGGAACGGGAAGATAGCATAGAGTTCGGGATTCTCGGAGTTGGACAATTGAGGACTGTATGATTCAGCCGGAGAGAATACCTCCACCCCGTCTTCGACTTTTGTCGGGATGTCGGGCAAGGCCTCGTACAAGCGCTGCCACAGGGCTTTGTCCCCGTCTCCGCTCACCCCTGAAGGCAATGCACGCAGACGTGGAAGGATATCGTGCAGTCCGGCAACCGTCGGCAAGTCGTTCACCACATCATACCAGTAGGTCTCGAGGCTCTGAATCGGGCAGAGATACAGCTTGCCCTCTGCATCACGGCCATAAAATGTATCATAGAATTTCAGGAATTCCCGTGCGTATGGCACGATCCTGTCCTGCGCGAACTGATTGTCCCCTGTATAGTCGTAGTAGTCGAGCATCAGGGAGACCATCTCCACGGACGAACTCCAATATCTCCTGACGTAATTGTTGACCGTAAGTTTATCCGTGCACTGGCTCCTGTCCCAGCCATAATCATTAAGACAATAAGTACCGAATACGGTGGCAGTCTCCGGACTGATAGCGCCATCCACCCCGAGCAGGGCGCGGGCGGTCGCTTTCATCATCGGAAGATTCCTGAAATAATGCTCGAAAAGGACCTTCATCATGTCATAATCTCCGGACTTGAGCATTGGATGGTACATATGACGGGTGTTCTGCCACCAATAGTCTCCGCCCCACTGCCTGTAATCGGGATCGAAATCATCCTCCGGCTTGGTAAATTTCGGCTCGACAGTAAATATCGACCCATTGAACTTTATCGGGTAGTTTCCGCGACCGCCGCAGGCCTGCATCCAGGACTGCAGTATATAAGAACTGGTTATTTTACGGCCGGTGTCCCCGTCCGGGGTCTCCACATAGATGTAGCTCTTGTTCCAATAACGGTTCCAGTAGCCCGCGGTCCTGCGGAGAGATTTCCCGCTGCCCGGACAAGAAGAAGCCACTTCGTTCACCTTCGCCGTCCATTCCTCCGGATCGGAGTAGATGCCGCTGTCAGTGGCGATGCGGATGTCGATGTCTTTGACTGTACCGTCACTTGTCAACTCGAGCGGAGAGGACTTCTTCAAACCCTCGCCTTCCATCATGAAGCCGAAGCACCTGCCCTTGAAGGGGTCATACACCGCCCTGTTCTCAACTTCAAGGCCCTCCACATCCAATGTGACATCAAAAGAAGAGCAGACATTGTGGTGACGCACCGTAACGGCATCCTCAGAGTCGAGGATCTCGTCAGGATATCGGTAAAATTCAACGCCATCGGGGAATCCGGATATCGAACGGCTGAGTTTCTTCGCTTTTTCCGGGGTGATACGCTCCTGGCGGTCCCTCCACACCTCCGCCTTAGCCGTGATGCTCACACCTTCCTTCGAACTACCGGCAATGCGGATCACAGGCTGCTCGCTGTCAATCCAGAACGAGAGGTCCGTCCCGGCACCATGCAATCTTATACAACCATCGGCAAGGTCAAGGACCTGGCTAAAGCCATCACCGGAGATGATCGAAGGGTTGAAACTCACCCTGACACGGCCCAGTTTGTACAACTCACCGGTCTCATTCCAACTGTCTGTCCTCGAAATGTAGAATACAAGGTCACCGTTCGGTTCCACCCATACGTTCGTTCCGACTTCACCGTTGCCGATAGGCATGCTGCCGGATGCATCCAAGGACGGGGTGTCCCATACCAGGTCATACTTGCTGACTTCACTGCCGCAGTAATTACAAGAAACCGACAATAAAGATAACGCAGCCAGAATTGCTATTTTGATTGGTTTTCTCATTTCATCATTTTGAAAAACGATTATACCGGCTTAGACATTCAATGCTTCCTGACTTTCATAGTCAGGGACTTCGCCGTCTGCATGACGACGGTCCATCTCATAGAGGAAGGTATTCTTCACAAGCTCGAAGTTGAGCATATCGCTGCGGCCGTCCTTCTCCCCTTCCTTCAGGAAGGCCTTGCCCTC
>JAZRXV010000028.1:0-46766 GCA_045600405.1 Candidatus Cryptobacteroides sp. | reverse complement strand
GGAGGAAATCTTCCTGTCGGGACAGTATTGTTCAACGACACATTCGGCACCAACAACAATGTGGCGATAGCGTCATACCGTGGAACCGGAATCATAAGCGAGTATAATAATACAGGAGATGTTTCATACTCCTTGAGTGGTAATAATACTAACATTTCAACGGCCACGGAAACCAATATGACTTCCGGTCATATCAGATACAGTTCGACAACAAGGAATGATTCCGCAACCATCACCATTTCCGGAATCAAGCCATATGGAGCGAAGAAAGTATCCCTGTCATTCAGTGGATATATCAACTATACTTCAAGAATCAGCGGAACCAGTTCCGTCAACGGCAGCACAGCAAAAGCTATCTCATCAGGATCGAACTCTTATGATGTGACCCTTGCCGATGATGCAGAAACGATTGAGATCAAGTTTGTCATTACTCATGCCAATAATACCAATTCCGGCACCCTCGGCATCGACAACGTCAAACTGACCGTCAAGGAATAGTCCCGGCATAAACTTTGTTTATGATAAATTCAGTCCGGGAAATTGCATTTTATGCTAAATTTATATTAGAATGGTAACGCTATGAGGAGAATTGTTTTATCTGTTGTGCTGTTTCTGCTGTCCGTCGCCGCAATGGCCCAGAGCAATTTCAATTATGAAGGCAATTCCGTCACGGTCATGGAGCCGGGCGCAAACGTTTCCACTACCCCTATCATCGCGGACGAGTCGATCTGTGGTGAGAGATTTACCGAGACTGTCGTCTTTGACCAGTTCCCGGCCAAGCGCAGGAATCTCAGATATGTGGAGGATTTCCAGGCCATGGCCCTTGCCCGGCTCGCAAGGGAGCACGATGCCGATTTCATCATCACCACCCAGGTGAATGTCAGCACACAGGACGGCTGTTTCGCAGTCACGGTCACAGGATATCCGGCCAAATATGTCAACTTCCGCAAGCCTACCGAGGAGGATATGGATCTTGTATGGAAGGCAAAGGCTCCGGGATACGGCCCTATGTTCGGATACGGTCCCGATGCATACAACACTTATGGGCGCGCCAGCTATGCCGGGCTCCTGGAGATACCGAGATTCCGTGCGGAGCCCGGTTTCCAGCAGATGGTCGAGGCTTCCCTGATGGTTACTGATGACATGGCGGCCGAGATTTCATATTCTGCCGGGAAAAGGTTCGGCAACTGCTTCTATCTCGGTGGAGGTACGGGTATCGGGCATTCGTTCTGGACCGGGTCCACATATGTGCCGGTCTTCGTGAATCCTGTGTTCTATCTTTCCGACAGGAGGGTCACCCCTACGGTAGGTCTGAGGCTTGGGGCATATGCTGTCCTGGAGGAGCATTATGGAGATTCCATCGCAGCATTGGTTGAAGTACGTCCCGGCATCAGCGTGCACCTGAACAACGGAAAGGATGTCAATATAGGGATAAACTTAGGAACGAGGCCTGATGTCTACGATGATTATGACATGAAGCATACACTGTCAGGTGCATATTTCGAAGGCGGACTCAGCGTGGGATTCTCTTTCTAAAGTAGAAAAAAATGCTAATTTTGTAAGTATGAAGAAATCCATGCTTGCAATTGCCGCAGTGCCGGTGCTTTTGTTATGCTCCTGCGCTCCGGCTTCCGTGTACAATCTGGCCGACCATATCGGCTGCTGCCGCTGGGTGGAAGAGGCCGGGCCCATAGCCGATGCCGGCGGGGCGTACTTGGAGATAGGCATCAATTCCTTCCTTTGTCCAGAGGAAAGCGATGAGGTGTTTGCCGGAAATCTTGAAAAGGCGAAGGTCTGCCCTGTCCCAATCCTGTCAGGCAACGGCTTCTATCCCGGAGACATACGTCTGACGGGTGAGGATGCGGACCTTGACCGGGCCCTGGACTATGCCCGCACCGCAATCATCCGTGCCGGGACCCTCGGCCTGCAGTACATGGTGCTCGGCAGCGGCGGAGCAAGGAACATTCCCGACGGATTCAGCCGCGAAGAGGCGGAAAATCAGTTCGTGACCCTGCTCAAGGGTATGGGACCGATTGCGGCGGAGCATGGAATCACAATTGTGATAGAGCCTCTGCGCTGCAAGGAGACCAATTTCATCAATTCCGTCCGTGAAGGCACTGCCATCTGCCGTAAGGTGGATCATCCTAATATATGCGTCCTTGCCGATTTCTACCACATGGCACAGGAAGGTGAGGACGCCGGTGCCATAGTCGAGGCCGGAGGCCTGCTCAGGCATTGCCATATAGCCGAATGCGAGGGCCGCACCTGCCCGGGCGTGCACGGTGATGACTTCACCCCGTATTTCAAGGCCCTCAAGGAGATAGGATATGAGGGCAATATTTCGATAGAATGCGGCTGGGAGGACTTTGAGACGCAGATTGCTCCGGCCATAGCCGAGATGAAACGGCAGATAGAGTCGATATAATCCTAAAAACCACATATCATGCAGACCAGAAGAGATTTTCTCAAGACATCATTGCTCGGCGCGGGCGGAATCATGCTCGGCCTCAATTCTGACATCTATGCCAAGTCCAAAGGTGCCAATGACATTATCAGGGTGGGAATCGTAGGATTCTCCGACAGGGCCAGGGGCTCCCTCATCCCTTGTTTCCAGGCACATGCAAAGGAACTCGGATTCGAGATCGTGGCCGTCTCCGACATATGGAGCGTACGCCGCAAGGCAGCTGCCGAATTCTTCAGGAAGAAATATAACCAGAATGTCAAGCTGTTCCGCAACAATGAGGAATTGTATGACTCCAAGATGGTTGATGCGGTGATCATCTCCACCGCCGACTTCCAGCATGCCACCCATCTCGCGCAGGCTGTCAAGGCAGGATGCGATGCTTATTGCGAGAAGCCGTTCTCCGAGACCATGGCTGACGGCCGTATGGCCCTTCAGGCCGTGAAGGAGTCCGGCAAGGTGGTCCAGATCGGCTCGCAGAGGCGTTCAGCTCCGAACTATCACGCTGCCCATGACTATATCCAGTCCGGCAAGTTCGGCCCTATCACCATGGTCGAGATGAGTTGGAACGTAAACCAGCCGGGCCGCTGGCGCAGGCCTGACCTCGTGGCCCAGTGCTTCGAGAAGGACCTTGACTGGAAGCGTTTCCTTATCAACCGCCCGTACGAGGATTTCGATCCTCGCAAATATCTTGAATACCGCCTTTTCTGGCCTTATTCTTCAGGAATCCCGGGACAGTGGATGTCGCATCAGATAGATACTGTACACTGGTTCACAGGCCTGAGCCATCCGCGCTCGGTGGTGGCCGGCGGTGGTGTGTATTGCTGGAAGGACGGAAGGTCCAACTATGATACGCTCACGGCTGTCATGGAATATGGCGACGCAAACGGCGACCAGAATTTCCAGGTCCTCTACACTTCACGTTTCCACAATGAGGCCGGCGGAGTCAAGGAACTGTATTTCTCCAACGGAGGAACGCTTAACCTTGACACCAATGAGATTTCGTCAGAGGGCGGTCTCCAGCAGTGGGCTGCTGATGAGATGGGCATGAAGGCCAATCTTCTCGAAAGCTCGAAACTCCCTGATATCAGTGTGGCGACCGGAGCCAATACCGGCGGTGACCCGATGACATCCCTGCATATGCGTAACTGGATGGAGTGCGTCAGGGCCCGCACCGAGACCAATGCTCCTGCACAGGCCGGATACAATCATTCCATCGCTACCATCATGTGCAATGCTGCCGTCAGGACAGGCGAGAAGGTCGTGTTTGACGAGGCAAGGCAGGAAGTGCTTGCAGGAGGTAAGGTCTTCCAATACTAGAAATGACGTCTACAGGCTGACCGTAAGCCTGCAGTCGAACATATAACGTGGATCGCCACGTTCGTAAAGGGTCTCCTTGAGGGTTTCAGCTTTCCTTTCAAGGAGACCTTTGTATATGGTGCGGCCGTCCTTGAGGACTGTAACGGGCTTGTCAAGGTCAACTATCGCGTCGTTGAGGAGAAGGGTGAGGGAAGAATAGTCGGATTGTTCTATGGCGATGGTATTACCGTCCACATCCACTACGGCCTTCATTCCACGTCTGATTTCATCAGCAGGGGCGGAAATCCAATAGAAAGATTGCTTCGTGACTTCCTCCTGCTGCCATACGATGCGCTTCGGATAAGGATTCCTGATATATTGCGCCATCCATGGCAGGGCGGCGGCGTCGGTCAGTTTCATCCAATGGCCCATGCCCTCGACCACATGACATTCGTGTATGTATCCTTCAGGGTCTGCGGTCTGCAGTGAGTCGAGCACGACCCCCCGTGCTGCGACTTCCTTGTTGCGGTTGTATGCGTCGTCATTCTCGCCGACCCATATCAGGAAAGGAAGGTTCCGGACATTGACCAGTGACACGTCACCGGGGTGGCCTGCCATCATTGATGCCGATGCCCAATAGTCTGCAAGTCTCGGTGCAAGCCTCCACACTCCGTCTCCTCCGGCGGAATAGCCCAGGAGGTATATTTTGTCAGGATTGACACCCTTGACTGTGACCATGGTCTGTATGAGTTCCCCGAACAAGGCGTCTATCGGCTCCTGGAACCACATGTTCCATGCATCCCAAGGGGCTCTCGGACTGAGGTAGATGCCTTCTGCCGGCTTGTACAGCCTTTTCTGGTTGTCCCATTGCCCGTCATTGAACTCATGGGCTGTGGCGCCGCCTCCGTGGAGGGAGATCCAGAGGCTGTGCCCTCCTTCCGGCTCGTCACCGAATACGGTATATGCATATTTCATGGTGTCGATGCCGTTGGTGACACATGAGGCATCTTCGTTTGCGGTCAGGATTGCTGTTTTCTCCGCTTTCCATCCGTCAAGGATACGGGTACGCAGTTCCTGGGCTTCAGGAAGTGAAAGAGCTCTTTTGGGAAGTTTGCCTGCGTTGCCGCAGCTTGTTGCAAGGACCAGCATGATCAAAGCCGGCAGCATGGTTGTTCTATGCATATGAAGTTTGATTAGAAGTAGCGTTTTTCCTGGCGGTCAAGTGCGATGAAGATGAATATCATCACCGAGAATGCCCAGAGTGAAGATCCTCCGTAGCTCAGGAGCGGCAGAGGTATGCCTATGACAGGCATGAGGCCTATGGTCATGCCTATGTTGATGAAAAGGTGCATGAACAGGCAGCATGCCAGGCAATATCCGTAGATGCGGGCGAAGGATTCCCGGCTTTCTTCGGCATCCTGTATGATCCAGATGATCATCAGCACATAAAGCAGAACGACGATGAAACAGCCGAAGAAGCCCCATTCCTCGCCTACCGTGCAGAAGATGAAGTCGGTACTCTGCTCCGGGACGAATCCGTAGGTGGTCTGGGTCCCGTTGAGGTAGCCTTTCCCGAAGAAACCTCCGGAGCCGATGGCAATCATGGACTGGCGGACATTGTATCCGACACCGGCAGGATCCTCCTTCAGGCCCAGCAGCACCTCTATCCTTGCCTTCTGGTGCGGTTGCAATATGTTTTCGAACACGAAGCCGGTTCCGAATATCAGGCCAAGTCCCAGTATGAGGCATAGAATGGAGCGTCTGAAGGCGGAGTGGCGTTTCATGCGTGATTCCCGCCGTGTTTCATGCAGTACCCTGAGATAATAGAAGGCGCAGACGACGAAAAGGACAATCGCCGACACCCACCAGTTGACTGTAAGGGTGAGGATGAAAAGCAGTATGGCCATACCGAGGATGACTATGTACCATCCGGAAAGTCCTTCGCGGTAAAGCATGAACAGGAAGCCTACATATACAAGCGCGGAGCCCGTCTCGCTTTCCGCCAGGATTACCAGCATAGGGATTCCGATTATGGCAGCCACGCTGACGAATCCTCCCATAGTGTTGATCTTGAACCCGTTCCTGCTCATGACGAGTGCGAGCAGCAGGGAGGTAGTGATCTTGGATATCTCAGCAGGCTGGAAGCGTACCGCTCCGAATGCGAACCAGGACCGGGATCCTTTCACCTCTACACCGAGGAAGATGACTGCTGCCAGCAGTCCCAGGACAATTATGTACCCGGGAGAGGCGATCACTTCCCATATCTTGGGGTTTATGACGAAGAGTATCAGGACGTCCAGGGTGAAAGCGGTCATCATCCACACGAACTGCTTGCCGCTGCGGCAGCTCCAGTCTATTATGGAAGAAGGTTCGGTGGAGTGCACCGAGGCGTAGATGTTGACCCACCCGATGAACACGAGCAGAAGATAGCAGATGACCAGTTTCCAGTCAATCGCTTTCTTAAGACCTCTGTCGAGGTTCTGCCTTGATCCTACGCCGTATCCAGCCATCAGAAGAATCTGGTTGTTAATATCCTGTTTTCCAAATCGGTCCGCTTCACCTCTCCCGTGAGGTATTTCTCCATCATCAGGGATGCGACAGGGCATGCCCAGGTGGCTCCGAAGCCGGCGTTCTCCACATATGCGGCTATGGCAATCTTAGGATTGTCCATCGGGGCGAAGCAGATGAATACGGAATTGTCCTTTCCATGCGGGTTCTGGGCCGTACCTGTCTTTCCGCATACGTCAAGTCCTTCTATCCTTGCACCGCTGCCGGTGCCGCCGGCCATGCCGCCGCCGTTGACAGCCATGTACATTCCTTTGATGACCTTCTTGAAATTGGTCGTATCCACCATGGTGTACTGCCTCTCGTGGTATTTCGGATCTATCTCGATGCCTTCGGAATCCTTTACGAGATGAGGGATGTAGTAATAGCCCCGGTTGGCTACCGTGGCGGCGAGATTAGCGATCTGGAGAGGAGTCGCGCCGATCTCACCCTGTCCGATGGATAGGGATATGATGGTCTGGAAACGCCAGCGTCCCTTGCCGTAAACCTTGTTGTAATATTTGGAGGTCGGTATGTTGCCTCCCAGTTCGGACGGGAAATCGCTTCCAAGCTTGCGCCCGAATCCGAAACTCAGCACGTATTCCCTCCATTTGTTGAAGGCCTCTTCCACGCTGCCGTATTTCTTGTTCTCGAGGACATTCCTGAAGACATAGCAGAAGTAGCCGTTGCAGGAGGTTGCAATGGCGTCCAGAAGAGGCAGAGGGGAGGCATGACCGTGGCATCCGAGCCTGTGGTTGTTGCCGTATGGGAATCCTGAATAGCATGGATAGGAGTCGGAGACCTTCAGGGTGCCTTCCTCAAGCCCGATAAGACCGTTTATCAGTTTGAACACGGATCCCGGAGGGTATGAGGCCATGACCGTACGGTTGAACATCGGCTTGCGCGGGTTGCTTGAGATCTCGTTCCAGTGCTTGCCTATATCGGTGAGGACATCCACGTCGATGCCCGGGCTCGATACCATTGCCAGGATTTCGCCTGTGGCCGGTTCTATGGCCACAACGCTTCCCACCTTACCGCTCATCAGTTCCTGCCCGTACTGCTGGAGATGGGCGTCGATGGTGGTGACGATGTCCTTGCCGGGTACCGCAGGCTTGTCCTCCATGCCGTTCTGGTAGGACTTGTGCACTTTGTTCTTCGCATCCCTCAGGTAGATGTGATAGCCCTTCTTGCCTCTCAGGTCCTCTTCCCGTGCCGCTTCCAATCCCGTCTTGCCAATATAGTCACCGGAACGGTATTCGTCGGGGTGCTGCTTTATGTATTCCGGATCCACCTCGGAAATGTAGCCCAGCAGGTTTCCGCCGGCGTTGAAAGGATACTCCCGGAGATTCCTCGCCTGGGCCTTGAAGCCCGGATAACGGTAGAGTTCCTCGGAAAATTTCATGTACACCTCCGGGGAGACCTGCTTGAGGAATACCTGTGACTGGAATCCTATCCTTGTGCGGTGTGCTTTGTAGTATGCCATCTTCTCCCTGATGAATTCCGGGTCGATCTCCAGGGCCTGTGCAAGTGATAGAGTATCGAAGGCCGTCACTTCGCGTGGGGTGACGAGGATGTCATAGCTCACCTTGTTGCCTACGAGTATCTCGCCGTTCCTGTCGTAGATGACTCCGCGCGGGGGATTGATGTAGTCATACACCATGGAGTTGTTGGATGCATCCCTCTTGTATTTGTCTGTACCGATCTGGATATAGAAGATCTTTCCGAGAAGGACCAGGGCGAAGACACACAGCCCGATGAGGAGTTTGTTTTTCCTGTTTATCTCCATGGCTATCTGTTGTCGGCTTCAAGCAGGTTCTCGATAAAGATGGATACCAGTGTCCCCAATAGCAGGGACGCGGCGAATTTCACGGCGTTGAACCACAGAGGCCTGGTGCCGGCGCCGTCAGCCCATATGTACAAGGCCAGAAATAATGCTGTGACTGTCAGCGTGGCCAGCATCATTTTCGGCAGGCCCTGCCGCCTGATCGTAATATTCTCACCGCGGGCGAACACCTCTTCGCCGAAGATGAACTGTATGATCCAGCGCCTTGCAAATGCGACGGGGACCAGGGCGAGGGATGTGAGGCCCATCATTCCGCTGGAGAAGAAGTCTATGGCGAAACCGGTGGCGAATGCCAATATCATGGCAAAGATGGAGCCCCTGTGGATAGGAAGGCACAATATCATCACCGGCAGGAATACGAGCATGAGGTATTGTGAAAAGTTGAAATAGTTCCACAACAGGATCTGCGCGACCATCAGCAGCAGATATTTTATGCCGAAACTGAGGTCTTTCATCTCTTGTCCTCCTCTTCTTTGGCTTCGAGGGCATATATTTCAGCCCTGTCGGGATTCTCTACGATCGTGACGTATCTCAATGCCGAGAAATCCTGGAAAAGTGTCACGCTGACCTGCTGGGCGGAACCGTCCGCTATCTTTGTCTGTCCGGCAAGTCCGACAGGTATGTCCGGAGGGAAGATGATCGAGAATCCGCTGGTATATATCGTATCCCCGGGCTGGACGGAATAATGCAGGGGTATGTCCTTAAGATATGCTCCGTTGGAATTGCGGCCGTCCCATACAAGAGGGCCTACTATGCCGGTGTCACCGACGCGGGAACTGACACTGATGTTGTTGTTCATGAGTGTCAGACCGTAGGAGTAATGCTTGTCGACTGCATCTATGATTCCAACGACCCCCTGGGGGGTTATGATGCCGGAGTGCGGGTGTATTCCGTCTTCCGAGCCTTTGTTGAGTATGATATAGTTATGGGCTGTATTGCGGCTGACCTTCACGATGGTTGCAGGGGTATATCGGAATCCTTCAAACAGATCCGACGGGCCTGCTCCGGCTTCGCTCTGCAATGCCTCCAGCCGTTGGTAGTATTTCAACCGGTCGTTCAGCCTGGCGTTCTCTTCCGCGAGAATGGAATTCTGCTTGTCGAGGGAGAAATGGTTGCGTAAAGTCTCGCCGCTGCTCCACAACGACCCCATGACACGATGGGACGCTCTGTTGAGCCATATGTTCTGGAGGGTGGAACTCTTGCTCAATAGGGCAAATGCAGCAATCTCCAAAAGAATGAAGATTGCTGCAGTCGTGAATCTTGAGTATAGTGTCCTGCCCTGTGCCATCTATCGCATCAGGAAAGAGTAATGGTCCGTATGCTTGAGGGCTTCGCAGGTGCCGCGTCCGACAGCATGGAGAGGGTCGTCGGAGACGTGGAACTGGATATTGACCTTGTCCGTGAAGCGCTTTGCCAGTCCTCTCAGCAGTGCGCCGCCTCCGGAGAGCCATATGCCGTTCTCGACGATGTCGGAATAAAGCTCAGGCGGAGTGTTCTCAAGCACATGGAGTATGGACGTCTCGATCTTCGCTATGGACTTGTCAAGGCAGTGGGCGATCTCCTGGTGGGTGATCGTCGCTTCGACAGGATGGGCTGTCATCAGGTTAGGTCCGCGGACTATGAACGGTTCCGGCTCCTCTTCGAGGTCAGGTATGACGGCGCCGACAGCTATCTTTATCTTCTCGGCGGTGATTTCTCCGACCTTGATGTTGTGCTGCTGGCGGAGGTAATACTGTATGTCGCTTGTGAAGACGTCGCCTGCGGTCCTGATGCTGTCCTGGACGACAAGCCCTCCGAGGGAGATGACTGCGATCTCGGTTGTACCGCCACCTATGTCAACCACCATATTGCCTTGCGGAGCCTCGACGTTGAGACCGATTCCGAGGGCGGAAGCCATAGGCTCGAAGATGAGGAAGACATCGCGCCCGCCGGCGTGCTCGGTGGAGTCGCGGACGGCTCGTATCTCGACTTCCGTGGATCCTGAAGGAATGCCGACCACAACCTTGAGGTTAGGTGTGAATATGCTGCGGTGCTTGCTGTTGACCTGCTTGATGAATCCGCGTATCATCATCTCGGCGGCGTTGAAGTCGGCGATCACACCGTCCCTCAGCGGCCTGACTGTCTTGATGCCCGGATTCACTTTCTCATGCATGAGTTTTGCCCTCTGGCCGAGGGCGATGCATTTGCCTGTATTATTGTCGATGGCAACGATGCTAGGCTCGTCCAATACGATGTTGGATCCCTGATAGATCACGGTATTGGCCGTTCCGAGGTCGATTGCCAGTTCCTGGTTTAAAAATGAAAATGCCATGTTATAAAGGGCTATTACTGATTAATCTACAAATGTAAACAAAAATCATTAATTTTGTGGTACTTTCTTTATTTATGGACAGAAAAATTTATGGAATTTTCGTTGCCGGAGGGAGCGGTACGAGAATGGGCGGGGATATCCCGAAACAGTTCCTGAACCTTGACGGCAAGGTCATCCTTCAACGTACCGTGGAGCGTTTCCTCGAGGCCGTTCCGGATATGCAGGTCATCGTCGTCCTGCCTCAGCAGCATTTCGGCACATGGAAGGACATATGCGTCCGCGGGTCCTTGTATTGCCCTCAGACCCTAGTCTCCGGAGGCATGACACGTTTCCATTCTGTCAGGAATGCCCTTGAGAAGGTGCCTGACGGTGCAATCGTTTCAATACATGACGGAGTGCGCCCTCTTATCAGCAGGGGACTTATCAGGGAGATGGCTGACCGCATGCAGTCCGTGCCGGCTATGATACCCGTGGTTCCGGTGGTGGATACGCTCCGCTCCAAAGACCCTTCTTCGCCATCCCCGGACAGATCCTCCCTCGTGGCTGTCCAGACGCCCCAGATGTTCTGGTCCGAACTGATCAAGGATGCCTATACACAGGCTTATGACCTGTCGTTTACGGATGATGCTTCGGTGGCGGAGAAAAAAGACATACCTCTCACCATGATAGATGGCGAGAGGTATAATATCAAGATCACCACTCCGGAGGACCTGCGCCTCGCGGAGGCGGTCATATCACTTGGATGATTTGAATGACTGGTCCTTTACCCAGACCTCGCGGGTGAATGCTTCGTCGAGGGAAATCATCGTGTCGGTTGACTGGACGTATGGAATCCTCTGGATGGTGTTGAGGATGGTGTCCATAAGGTGGGCGTTGTCCCGGCAGTAAACCTTCAGGAAAAGGGCTGCGTGTCCGGTCACGAAATGGCACTCGACGATCTCCGGGATGTGCTTGAGGGCTGCAACGACCTCGGGGTATTTGTTGTCCTCGGAAAGGGATAGGCTGACGAATGCGCAGACATTCAATCCTATGGTGGCCGGTTTCACGATCATCCTCGATCCTGAAATCACCCCGTTTGCTTCAAGTTTATGCACCCTCTGATGCACTGCGGCTCCTGAAATGCCGCATTCCCTCGCTATTTCGAGGAAGGGCATCCTTGCGTTTGAGACGAGGAAGGACAGGATTTTCCTGTCGACGTCATCGATGGTATAGTTCGGCATAGTTTATCTGGTTTTCTTGTATCTCCTGAATCTGGATGGTGAAGGTGCCGGTCCTGAAGAAATGATCTTCATGCATTCCTCGACTGTGAGTTTCGCAGGGTCGGTGCCTTTCGGTATCTTGTAATTTGCTCCGGCGTGCTTGATATATGGACCGTACCGGCCTTCGATCACTGATATGTCGTTGTCCTTGAATTCGAGGATGATGGTGTTGGCCGGCTTTTCCTCCGAAGCCTTCCCGATGGCGGCCGCACACTGTTCGAGCGTGACGGTAAGCGGATCGGTATTGCGCGGAAGTGAAATGTTCTTTCCGTCGTAGCGGAGATATGGCCCGAACCTTCCCTTGAGCACAATCACGTCTTTCCCGTCAATCTGTCCGGCATTGCGTGGCAGGCTGAACAGCTTGAGCGCATCTTCGAGGGTGATGTTTTCGATGAGCTGTCCCTTGCCGAGGCTTGCACACTGCTTGCTTTCGCCTTCCCCTTTCTGGACGAAAGGTCCGAACTGTCCGAACTTGGCGATGATCTTCTGCCCGTCAGACGGATCGGTGCCGAGTTCCCTTTCGATATGGTTGTACTGCCTGTCGCTGAGGACCTCTTCGACATGGGTGTGGAAAGGACCGTAGAATTCTGCTATCGATTCGTTCCATATCCTCTTCCCTTCCGCGATTTCATCGAATTCCTTCTCGACGTTCGCGGTGAAATCGTATTCCATTATCCCGGAGAAATTTCCGGCGAGGAAGTCTGTCACGATCATTCCTATGTCCTGTGGAAGGAGTTTGCCTTTCTCGGCTCCTATTGTTTCGGTCTTTGCCGTCTCGCTTACCTCTCCGTTCCTGAGCGCAAGGTTGGTGACATTCACTTTCGTGCCTTCCTTGTCCCCCTTGATGATGTATCCGCGCCCCGATGTGAGGGTGGTGATGGTAGGGGAGTAAGTTGAAGGGCGCCCTATTCCCAGCTCTTCAAGTTTCTTTACAAGAGTAGCTTCGGAATATCTGTAAGGCGGTTGGGTGAATTTGCACTCACCGTTGATTGATCTGCATTCCAGGACGTCGCCTTGGTTGATTGAAGGCAGGATTGCATTCCCGTCCTCCGCCGTCTCGTCATCGGTGCCTTCCATATATACTTTGAGGAATCCGTCGAAGAGGATCTGGGTTGCCTGTATGGTGAACAGTTCGCTGCGCTTGTCGGAGGCCACCTTGACTGTGGTTCCCAGGACTTTGGCCTCGGCCATCTGGGAGGCGACTGTCCTTTTCCAGATCAGGTTGTAGAGTTTTTTCTCCTGAGGTGTGCCCTCTATGTCGGTATTTTCGATGTATGTAGGACGTATGGCCTCGTGGGCTTCCTGCGCTCCTTTCGAATGTGTCTTGTACTGTCTTGTATGCAGATATCCGGCGCCGAAATTCTCGGTTATGAATTTCTTTGCTGTCCCGATGGCAAGTGCTGACAGGTTGGTCGAGTCGGTACGCATGTAGGTGATGAGACCTCTTTCGTAGAGCCCCTGGGCGAGGCGCATCGTCATGCTGACGCTGAGATGCAGTTTGCGTGAAGCTTCCTGCTGCAGGGTGGATGTGGTGAACGGTGGCGCCGGATACCTTACTGACTCCTTGCGGTCGATGCCGCTTACCGTAAACCTGGCGCATATGCTGTCCTCAAGATATTTCCTTGCTTCGTCAATATTCGGGAACCTTGTGTCGAGAATGCCTTTCACCGTAGTGCCGCCGGCCTTGAACGTGGCTTCGATCCGGTAGTATTGCTCGGGGGTGAAGGACATTATCTCGCGTTCCCTGTCCACCACCAGCCTGAGGGCTACCGACTGCACCCTTCCGGCAGAAAGGCCCCTCTGGATCTTTCTCCAGAGTATCGGGGAAAGTTCGAATCCTACCAGCCTGTCAAGGACGCGGCGTGCCTGCTGTGCATTGACCAGGTCCATGTCTATGGTGCGGGGATTCCTGACGGCATTCAGGATAGCGTCTTTGGTGATCTCGTGGAACACGATCCTCCTGGTCTTTGCCGGATCCAGGCCAAGGGTCTCGGCAAGATGCCAAGAAATGGCCTCTCCTTCGCGGTCTTCATCGGAAGCCAGCCATACTATATCGGCCTTTGCGGCTTCCTTTTTCAGTTCCGCAACAACCTTTTTCTTGTTGTCAGGAATGACGTATTCCGGGCTGAACCCTGATGCAACATCGATGCTGAGGCTTTTTTCCTGAAGGTCCCTGATGTGACCGAAGCTTGATCTGACCGTAAATCCTTCCCCTAGAAACTTCTGAATGGTCTTCGCTTTAGCCGGAGACTCGACAATGACTAAATTCCCCTCCATGCTTACTGAAAATTGATGGTTTGATTCATATTTGATTCTGCAAAGAAAAACACAAACTCGCTAATTTTCAAAATTAAATGCTAATTTTGCAGGTTGTAGAAACCGGTCATAATATTATATTATTATGACAATTTTTTAAGTGAATGAAAGAGAGTTCGAAGAATAAGATCATAAAGTGGTTCTGGATATGTCTCACCGCCCCGTTCGCGCTGGTGTTCATGCTTGTCCTGCTTACCGGAATATTTGCCAGGATACCGTCTTTCGAGGAGTTGGAGCATCCTGACAACAAACTTGCAACACAGGTCATTGCGGAGAATGGCGAGGTCCTCGCCACCTTCCATATAGAGAACAGGTCATATGTAAGTTATGAGGAGCTGCCTTCGAACCTTGTCCATGCTGCTGTGGCTACCGAGGACGAAAGGTTCTACAGGCATTCCGGGATTGATTTCAAGGGACTTGCCCGAGTTGCCGTCAAGACCCTCCTTCTCGGGGACTCCAGCCAGGGAGGCGGATCCACCATTTCGCAGCAGCTGGCCAAGACCCTCTACCCGCGTCCGGAAGATGTAAGCAAGGTAAGGAGGGTGTTCATCAAATTCAAGGAGTGGATCACGGCCGTAAAGCTGGAGCGTGAATATACGAAGGATGAGATCATGGCGATGTACATGAGTTCGGTAGCCTTCGGAAGCAATGCTTTCGGTGTCCAGGCTGCCGCCAAGACTTTCTTCGCCAAGGATCCGTCAGCACTCAAGACAGAGGAGTCGGCCCTGCTTGTCGGAATGATCAACAAGCCTACGCGCTACAATCCGGTCGTCAATCCTGACCAGGCACTGGCCCGCCGTAATTTTGTCATGTCCCAGATGACGAAGAACGGATTCCTGACCAAGGCTGAAAGGGATTCCCTGCAGCAGATACCTATCAAGCTTCATTTCGAAGTCCAGGACCATAATGCCGGCCATGCCCCATATTTCAGGGATATGCTCCGCCGTGACATGACCGCCACGAAGCCGAAGAAGTCCGATTATGAATGGCCGGAGGAATATGCCGCAGATTCCCTCAGATGGAGGAATGATCCGCTGTACGGCTGGCTCAACAAGAACAAGAAAGCCGACGGTACCCCATACAACCTTGACAGGGACGGTCTTCGCATATACACTACCATCAACTACAGGATGCAGAAATATGCCGAGGAGGCAGTTGCCGAGCATCTTGGGCAGAAACTCCAGAAAGATTTCGACAAGGGGTTGAAGTATAAGTCCAACAAACCGTTCGCCACCAACGACACGAAGGTGATCAACCTGCTTATGACCCAGGCCCGCAAAAGGTCTGACAGGTATCGTCACGGCAAGAAGGCCGGTCTGAACGAAAGCGAGATCATGGCACAGTTCACGAAACCGGTCAAGATGAGGGTCTTCTCCTGGAATGCCAAGGGCCATGCCGACACCACCATGACTCCGGATGATTCCATCAAATATTATAAGTCAATAGTTCGTGCCGGCTTTGTGGCAATAGAGCCGGGTACCGGTCACGTAAAGGCATATGTCGGAGGTCCCAACTACAGGTATTTCAAATTTGACAACTGCCGCCAGTGCAAGCGTCAGGTAGGCTCCACCATCAAACCGTTCCTATATACGCTTGCCATGCAGGAAGGATTCAAGCCTTGTGACAAGACGGTCTGTGTACCACAGACATTCGTTCTTCCGAACGGCGATACATGGACACCTCGCAGTACGGACAAGGCCGACTGGATCGGGACAACTGTCACACTCAAATGGGGGCTGGCCCACAGTTCCAACAATATCTCCGCCTTCCTTATGGGCGAACTGGGACCGTATGCACTTGTCAAACAGATACATCAGATGGGCGTGACATCACACATTGACGAGGTTTATTCAATCTGCGTCGGATCAGCCGAAGTGCCGGTGTTCGATATGGTGGGGGCTTACAACATATTCCCGTCCCAGGGTGCCTATGTCTCTCCTATTTATGTGTCCCGGATTGAGGATAACAACGGCAAGGTGCTGGATGAATTCACCAATATCAAGCGCGAGGCCATTTCTCCTGAGATTGCTTATACGATGGTCAACATGATGCGCGGTGTGGTCGATGGGGGGACCGGTGGGAGACTGCGTTCCATCTACGGGCTCAAGGGGGAGATTGCCGGCAAGACCGGTACGACCAATGACAACTCCGATGCCTGGTTCATCGGATACACTCCGCAGATTACCGCCGGTGCATGGGTGGGCTGTGAGGACATGCAGGTCCATTTGTTGGGTGACGGTGCCAGAATGGCGCTTCCAATATGGGGTATCTGGATGAAGAAGTGTCTTGCGGACAATACGCTTTCGATATCGGAGGCCAGCGTCTTCAAGAGCCCGGTGGGAAGCATACCTAGTTTCGATTGCGAGAACAACGGAGTGTTCCTCGGCGGTGACGGGCACGGCTTCTCTGGGGAGAATGAAAGTGCCGGAAGCAGTTACAATCAGGAAGAAGATTATTACTTCAATTAATATGAGCAAGTATAATTCAATAGCAGTGATCTACGGCAGCGATTCTTCCGAGTGGGAAGTCTCGTGCCGCAGCGGCGAGTTCGTCGCATCCCGCATCGACGGGACGGAATATGACGTCTATCAGATTTTTGCCCGTTTCGGAGACTGGTCCCTGGTGGCGTGCCGCAAGAAAAATGCTATGCGGAACGTGTTCCCGGAAGGAGCGCGCCCGCAAGTTGACAAGACCGACTTTTCAGTCAAGGTCCTTGGGGAAAAGGTCAAGTTCGATTATGCATATATAGTCCAGCACGGGGCTCCGGGCGAGAACGGTGAACTTCAGGGCTACCTTGAGATGCTCAAGGTCCCGTTCAGCACCTGCAGTTCTCTGGTCAGCACCATAGCATTCGACAAGTATGCGTGCAAGAGTTTCATCAAGAACCTCGGTGTGGTCAAGACGGCTCCGGACACTTTCATCCGTCAGGGCGCTGATGTGGATGAGTTCGTCGCCATGACCGCTGCCAGACTGAAATTCCCTGTATTTGTGAAACCTACCCAGGGCGGTTCCAGTTTCGGTGTCACAATGGTGAAGAACGCTCAGGAATTAGGACCTGCGGTCAATTTCGCATTTTCGGAGAATTCCACTGTCCTTGTAGAGCAGGGGGTGGACGGACGCGAACTTACATGCGCTGCATATACTGACGGCGGGCAGGTAAAGGCCCTGCCGCCTATCGAGATAGTATCGGACAACGAATATTTCGATTATGACGCCAAGTATAACGGACATAGCCAGGAGATATGCCCGGCTCCGATAAGTGACGAGCAGACTGCACTGCTTCAGAAGACCACGTGCGAACTCTATCGCCAGCTTGGCTGCAAAGGAGTTGTCAGGATGGATTACATTATGGCAGAAGATGGTCTTTACTTCCTGGAAGTCAATACCATACCGGGGATGACCAGCGCTTCCCTCGTGCCTAAGATGGTGCGTGCGGCAGGACTTGACATGACAGCGTTCCTTACCACTATCATCGAGAATTCGTAGTGTTTCTGGCCGAATTCATACGCCGGAGTACTGCATCTCTGGAAAAACTGTACCCTTCGCCTGAGGCGGGGGGTATGGTTTTGATATTGTGCGAGGAGAGACTGGGGGTGAAGAGTTACACCCACATTACGCAGCCGGAATTCGAGATTCCTCCGGAAATGGAGGCGGAGCTTGAAAATGATGTCAGCAGGATGTGCGGGGGGGAGCCTTTGCAGTATGTCACGGGGCATTGTGAATTCTACGGGCGCCGTTTTTCAGTCAGCCCTGCCGTCCTTATCCCCCGTCCTGAAACGGAACTGCTTGTGCAGGAGGCTGTGACCCATGCCCTTACCCTTGACCGTCCGATGAGGATGCTGGACCTATGTACCGGTTCGGGCTGCATTGCCTGGTCCGTGGCGCTTGAGGTACCGTATTCGGAGGTCGTTGCCGTGGACATATCGGAAGACGCCCTCAAGGTAGCCTCCTCCCAGTTCGAGGAGAACAGACCGCAGTTCATCAAGGCCGATGTCCTGGACCCGGGACAGAAATTTGACCATGGGGTATTCGATATCATAACCGGAAATCCTCCGTATGTCATGGAGGGGGAGAAGGCGATGATGCGCACCAACGTGCTGGATTTCGAGCCTTCCCTGGCCCTTTTCGTACCTGATGATGACCCTCTTGTCTTTTATAGGGCGATAGCGGAATGGGCATCGAGATTCCTGGCCCCGGACGGCCTCGGACTTGTGGAGATAAATGAAGCGTTGGGAGCAGGGACAGCAGGGGTGTTCCGGGATGCAGGTTTCCGTGCCGGAATCCTCAAGGACCTGTCCGGACGGGACAGGATAGTCAGGTTCTGCAGATAGAAAGAAAACATGCATTTTTTTCTGCACGGTTCATATGTACGCGTTTTTTGATATCCGCCAGCATGCCGCGAATGGCGATTTGTGAAGATAAACGTTTGAATCACAGGTAAAACGGATAGAAATGTCTCACTTTGCGAAGTGAGATTTTTTTGTTTGTGATATGAAAAAGATTATGATTATCCCTGCGCTCGCAATAATCCTTGCGGCCAGTTCCTGTGAAGACAAAACACCGGTCAACCAGCAGCCATCCTACATCTCACCGTCAGATGTCACGGTATCTACGGTGGCCAGGATCATTTCAGAACTCCCGCTCGGACACGAACATCTGGACGAAGTCTATGAGGCGGTGAATTCCTCTTCCGGAAACGGGTTCGACGAGGAATATATGATGGACAACCTGTTCCGGGCTCCCGGCAGCGGTGTCGGGTCATCCGGGGAGACCAAGGCAACTTCGTATGATACCCCGCTCAGGGATCTGTTTTCAGAGTATCTGCGGGACAACATGTCCACGAAGGGAGGTGAATCCGACGTGGAAGCCTATATCAATGCCATGATAGAATCAGGCATGCAGATATACTGGCCTTACAGTGAAGACTGGGACGGGAAGACATTTCCCGTAGTGACTTTTGACCCCGGCTATGGAGCCGAGACCAATCTGGGATATGAGATAAATATGACATCCGATGGGGTCAGGGTTGTCAAAACAGTCCTTGTCGATGAAGCACTGGCCATGCAGAGGCCGGTATGGGTCATAAACACCAACGATGACAGCGCATATACGCCCCTTGATTTCTACATCAGGGAAAGCAAGGCCGTGAAGGATGCCGCCACAGCTTCCGAAGCGGGAAACAGATTGATCATCAAGAGTTTCACGGCACTACGCAACTATGACACCTGGTTCGGCGGTGCGTCCGAGTTCTTCGTGAAGTGCGGAGCCGTGGACGGTTTCAAGGCAGAGACGGACGAAGAGCTCAGACTTTATACACCGAAAGTGACGGATTTCATGCTGGTGGTGAAGCGCAAGCAGATAGGACGCAGCATACCGCTGGATGCGTTAATCCTCACCGACCTTACAGATCAGATGGAGACACTCGCATTCCTTATTGTTGAAGACGACGGAGGCACTTCTACAAGTTGGAAGTGTGAAGCAACGGTCAAATACAATTCAAAGGCATATGGTTTTGATATATCAATCCCGTACAAGGACAAGGATGATATCGTATGGCGCGGGCAGCTGGGGACCTCTTTCTTCAGCAGGACCTCGCCTACGGAAGGACGTTTCGGGGACGTCAAGGTTATTTTTCAATTGCGCTGACGGTCATTTCGCACTTGGTGCAGTCAAAGCCCAGGGCGAAGCGCCTGCCGTTGTTGGTGAGGAACAGCGGCCCTGAAGCCTTGGCTCCCTGGAGTTTCGGGCACATGCCAAGTTCGTAGCGTATGCAATATTTGCTGCGCATCAGCTCATTTCCCGGGAGGATATCCTCTACGCCTGCATCCTGTGCGGTCCTGTTACCTGTCGGCATGACATTCCTGTTGCATGGCAGGCGGTCCAGATCGTCCGCAACAAGACGTCGTATGCTGTTGATGGTGGAAGCGCTAAGCAGAGGCAGGCAGTTCCCGGCCGTATCCACGGCAAGTTCCTCCAGGTGGAAGTTGTAATGTCCGCTGCGTTTCGACAATTGCTCATGCAGCATTGCCTCTGCCCTTTCCCTGTTCTCGGCTACTTCGAGGTCTGTCTTGAAAGGAGAGACGATGGTCCTGCCATCTTCGGACACAGCCTTGATGTCAATATTGAATCTGCCATGGATGCGCACTGTGAGACTGACTGCAATCTCGCGTCTGCAGGTCTGGGTCTCAAGGGCTTTTTCAAAGGCCTGGTTGATGTTGCGGTACAAGATGGTGCCTTCGTGCAGGTCGCTGACATCCTTGCATTCGATTCTCAATCCGTTGCAGACATCACCACGGAATCCGGTCACTCCGTCCCTGGTGGCGAAAGCGAAACCGTCCCCATTGCGGAGAACCAGTCCCGCTTTTGATGGCTTGACGGTGAGTTCGAGCGTATGGCTGTCCTTGCGGCGGATACGGCATATGGTCCCTATGGCCTCCCCCATGGATTTTGGAGCATCCATTGATGACCATTTCCCCCGTTTCCCGTCAAGGAACAGTTCTGTGTATCCGCGGTTGAAGGTCTTGTCGGTATCAGGGGTGAAACCTGCCGTCACGTGCCCGAAGGATGCCCTGCAGTATTTGTCGGGATATCTGCTGACCAGTGCGTTCAGGGCCAGGTCGTAGTCCCTGACCACATTCTTGACATATGACGCGTTCTTCAGGCGGCCTTCAATCTTGAAGGAGGAGACACCGGACGCCGCGAGGTCTTCAAGGCGGTTCTTCAGATTGTAATCCTTCAGGGACAGCAGGGCCTTGTTGCGTACCAGGACCTTCCCCGATGCATCTGAGAGATCATAGAGCGATCGGCATGCCTGTATGCATTCCCCCCTGTCGGCGCTCCTTCCGTCCACGAATTCCGACAGGCGGCAGTCTCCGCTGTAGCATACGCACAGCGCACCATGCACGAAGAATTCCACTTCGCAGTTCACTGCACCGCAAATCGCCCTGACAGTTTTCAAGGAAAGTTCCCTTTCGAGAATTATCCGGGAGCATCCAAGGGACTCGTACAGACGCGCCCGCTGCACATCCCGTATCGCGCATTGGGTGGAAGCATGAAGCGGAAGCTTGATATCCTCCCATTCTGTTATGCGCCTGTCCCTTATAATTAAGGCATCTGCACCTGCTTCCTGTGCGGCAAGCATCTGCCTGTGGGCCTCTTCCAGTTCATCATCTCTGATGACTGTGTTGAAGGTTACGAATATCCTGGCCCCGAATTTGTGCGCGTATGCGCATAATCCGGCGATGTCTTCGAATCCGTTGCCTGCAGCCTTCCTCGCCCCGAAGTCCGGGCCGGCGATATATACGGCATCGGCACCGCAGTCGATGGCTGCGATGCCGATTTCCATATTCCTGGCCGGGGCCAGAAGTTCAAGCGTTGTCATTAAAGGGTGTCGAGTACTTTCTTGGCCTCAGGTCCGAACTTAGGATCCTTGAGGGCCTTGGTGTAGAACTCCTTTGCCTTTCCGTTGTTCTTTGCCTGCTGGTAGAGAGCGCCGAGGGTATAGGCAATCTGGCCTGCATTCTTTGCATCCGGAGCAACTTCAAGATATTTCTCGAAATACTTGATGGCATCGTTGTTCTTGCCTGAAAGCTGGGAAGCCTGTGCTGCGATCTGGTATGCCTGGGCGTTGTCACCATATTCGCAGGTCTTGAGAGCGGAAGTGACTGCGTCAGCATACTTCTTCTCCTTGAGTGCGGCAGCGGCAGCCTTGAGATTGATATTGGAAAGCTGCTTCTTGGCGTTCTCCTCCTGTCCGTTGGCGGCTGCCTGCTCGTAAGCGGCTATTGCACCTGCGGTGTCACCGGCTCCTGCAAGAGCCTGTCCGAGGCGGAGGGCTGCCATGCCGTTGGTGGCGTCAGCATCGAGAATCTGCTGGTAGAGCCCTGCGGCGCCTGCGAAATCCTTTGCCTGAAGGAGGCTGTTGCCCTGTGAAAGGAGAACCTGAGGGACCAGTCCGTTTATCTCTTCAAGATCGTCTGCAGCTTCGAATTTCTCGGCGGAAGCCTTGGCATCGTTAAGTTTGTCAAGTGCGCCTGCAAAATCCTTTGCCTTGATGAGGTCCTTTGCGATTGCAAGCTTGATTGTAGGGATGTATTTCTTGCAATTGTCAAGGACTTCCTGACCGTCCTCCCCGAGAGATTCCGCTACGGTGAGAGCCTGCTCGAATGAAGCGAGGGCTGCCTCTTTCTCATCATTGTTGAGGGCTTCAGCGGCTGCGTTGTAAAGCTCTTTCGCCTGGTTGAGGTCCTGGGCGAATACCATTGAAGATGCAAGCACGGCGGCTGCGAGTGTCACAAATAATCTTTTCATATCAATGTGCATTAAATTGTTCGAGTATCTATAGGATGCAAAAATAATAAAAAATGTTGTTAAATTTGTGCTAAATAAAAATATGTTATGACAATATCCCTTAAGCATATTCCGTGCCTGATTGCATTTTTGCTCCCTTCCATCGGTCTGGGGGGGCAGCAGCTGTCATCTTTCGGAAAGGCGGGCGAGATTACGGACGGCGTGCTTCCGAACGGGATATCCTATTATCTTGTCCAGAACAAATCATTCAAGGGGACTGCTGATTTCTCCCTTGTTCAGCAGGGGGAGCCGGATGTCCGGACAGCACGCGGGGCGTTGAAGTCAGCCCCTCATTTCGGTGACCGCAGCCCTCTACGTTTCCTTGCTGACCATGGCGTCGGCTATTCGGAAAAAGGACTCATATCATATCTTCCCGCTTCGACGAGATTCGATTTCCGCAATGTCCCTGTGTATGATGAGGCTGTCGCCGACTCCACTCTCATGCTGTTGTTCGATATCGCCGCTTCAAATCCATATTCGCAGGCGGTGGTGGTCAGCGGTGACATAAATCCGGCTTCCACCCTGGAGCGTATGAAGATGTTCTCCATGATGGTCCCGCGCAGGGAAGCGGCTCCTGCCGGAACATACGAATGGGGCCCGCGTGACAGCATCCGCTGGTGCGTCACCAGGAACCTGTCCGACAATGTGGCAGTCATCAACTTGATTTACAGTACGGAGAGGATCGCCAGAGAGAACCTTGGCACTGCCGTGCCTATAGTCATGAAGGCGTATTCTTCGGAACTCGGCATTGTCCTGAGGAAAAGGCTGTCATCGGCTTTTCGGAGCGCCGGAGTCCCTCTGGCGGATTACCGTTACAGTTATTACGACAGCTCCTATGGCCCTGATGATGAGAGGTACAGGATTTCGGTCTATACGGCCGCATCCCGCCTGGAGGAGGCTACGGAGATCGTCGCATCGGTGCTGGGCGGACTGGACCGGTCAGGAGCCACCCTTGAGGAACTGCAGTCGGCCCGCATGGAGCTTTTGCCGGAGATACATGGTGTCAGGAAGAAATACCGTACACCGAATCCGGTTTTTGTTGACAAGTGCATATCCTCATATCTGTATGGGACCAGCCTTGCATCCGACGATGCGATCAGGGAGTTCCTTTCGCAGAAGAAACTTTCCGATGACAAGGAGCTTGGTCTGTTCAACGGTTTTTCCAAAGCTATGCTCGATCCTGTACGCAACCTGACTTTGAGGATTGATGTACCTATGGATGCGGCAGACCCGGAAGGACTTGTCTCTGTGTTCACCGCTTCCTGGGAGAAGGACACTCCGCGCTCCTGGGGCCCGGCGGCCCTGCCTGATGCTGACAAACTGCCTCTCTATACGGCTTTGGAGAAGATCAAATTGCGCGGAGAGTCTCCGGATCCTATTTCGGGAGGGAAGATCTGGACGTTCTCCAATGGGGTGAAGGTCGTGTTCAAGAAGACTCCTGGCACAGGTGCGTTCGATTACGGTCTGATGTTGCGTGGAGGTTATGCGGACGTTCCAGATCTCATTCCGGGAGAAGCTTTCTTCGTGTCCGATATGCTTGCCAACAGCAGGATTTCAGGACTGCCCGGAAGGGATTTCCGTGAGTCAGTGGCTGCCAGCGGGATAAGCATGGACATGTCGGTCGGCCTTTCTGACCTCAGGATTACCGGTTCGGCACCTAAGGACAAGATTCAGACTCTCGTCTCTGTCCTGCTCTCCGTGGCCCGCGACCGTAAGCCGGATAGTGATGGGTTTGACTATTGGCTGCGTACCGAGAAACTCCGCCATGATATGATATCCCTGTCTCCACGCGACATGAATTCCCTCATGGACGGATTCATGTATCCGGATTACAAGTTCTCCGGTCTCAAGGATGCCTCTGTGGTCGGAAAAGATCTTGCCGACAGGTGTGAAAGATATTTTGCCCGTCAGTTCTCAAAGGTGAATGACGGAGTGTTCGTGATTGTGGGCGATCTTGAAGAGGAGACCTTGAAGAAACTGCTCTGCCGTACACTCGGGGATTTCCGTACACAGCAGAAGATCGCGCATCGTCCGGGCTTGAACAAGCCTGTGATATCGGGGAATTCGAACCATATCGCCGAGGCCGTTCCGGGGACGGTGGGCGGCAGTGAACTTGGGGCCAGCCTGGCTCTGTCTTCCGATATCCCGTTCACGCTTCCGAACTACATGTCCTTCAAGGTGGCATGCTCCGCCGTCAGAAAGGAACTTGCCGGAGTGCTTGCGGACTACGGGGCGTTTGCGGATGTGTCGGGACGTATGGAATTCTTCCCTGCGGAGAGAATGGCCATATATGTCAATATTCGTCCATGCTATGCCGACGGTCTTCCAGAGGGGGTGGAACCTTCTGATCCTGTCACCCTTCCCGAAGCGATACGCAAGTTCCTTGACAGCCTTCCTTCAATGGCTCCTGATGCTGCAGACGTCAATGGGTGGAAGGCGGCGCTGCTCAATGATATGGATGAGCATATGGCACGGACCGAAACGGTTGTGGACAACGTGCTCCTGAGATACAGCGGAGGAAAGGACGTGGCTGCCGGATATAAGAATGCCGTTTCGTCCGTTTCAGTGGATTCTGTACGCAATATTCTCTCGTCCCTGTCAGGCGGTGGACGTGTTGAGTACGTGATATTATGACGGCCGCGGATTTCGGAACAATCATTCAGATAGGTGATATCCTTGTTTCCGAGGATGTCGCCAAGGAATTCTTCTCATGCGATTATGATGTTTGCCGCGGTGCCTGCTGCATAGAAGGGGACAGCGGCGCTCCTTTGAAAGAGGAAGAAGAGGAATCCCTGAGGCGTGATTATCCGATATATTCGTCATCGATGCTGGAAGCCGGCCGGGAATCTGTCCGTCTGAACGGCTTCCATGAGGTGGACAGGGACGGAGACAGGGTGACCCCTCTCGTGGTGGGCTCCGAGGCCTGCGCCTTCGCGCATTTCACTGAGGATGGGGCATGCATGTGCGCGATAGAGAAATGCGGATGCCTCAAGCCCATATCCTGCTCGCTTTATCCTATCCGTGTGACTGAGTTCTCCGGAGGCGGCATGGCCCTTAACGTACATCATTGGGACATATGCAAGCCTGCCTTTGAGAAAGGCCGGCGGGAGGGAGTCCGGGTGTATCAGTTCCTGAAAGGTCCTTTGGTCAGGAGATTCGGGGAGGAATTCTATGATGCCTTAGACAAGGCTGCGGATTATGTCGTCGGAAACGAAGAAATGTGATTCGGGGATGCGGATGCGCTCCCCGTTTTTTGTCAGCGCGCCTTCGGAGATGAGACGCTCAACCGTCGCCGCGTCGCATATTCCGGCTTCTATGCCGTCGGCTGTGCGCAGGCCGAGCATGATAATTTCTGTCCTGGTGTCCCGGCAGTCCAGCACTTCCTGCTCCGCAGTCCAGGATTCCAGGTCCTGCGAGTTCCATGACCGTATTTTCCCGGTGAATGAATGGGCCCCCGGGCCAAGGCCCACATAAGGCTTCCTGCTCCAGTAGGCTGAATTATGTACAGCCTCCTTTCCTGGAAGGGCCCAGTTGGATATTTCGTAGTGCCTCATGCCTGCCATAGCAAGGCGGCTGCATATAAGTCCGTATTGACGCCGGCAGAAGGTGTCCGGCGCTTCGGCATAGCGGCCGTCGTCCACCATCTTCTGCAAGGCGCTGCCTTCCTCGATGGAAAGCTGGTACGCCGAGATATGGTCGGGGTGCCATGAGATAATCCCGTCAAGGGTGCTCTCCAGTATGGAATCATCCATGTGGGAAATCCCGAAGATGATATCCACGCTGATGTCCGTCACTCCGGCATTCCTGAGGATATGGAAGGCTTCTTCCGCATGGGCGGCGTCATGCCGCCGATTCATCCATCTGAGGACACCGTCATCCAGGGATTGTACTCCCATGCTGACCCTGTTGACTCCGAGCCCGACAAGACTTCTGACGTATTCCCCGCCTTTCTCGACAATGTCCTCAGGGTTGACCTCGATGGTGAATTCCTCTTCCCCACGGTCTCCGAGTGTGCGGATAATGCGCTCAAGACAGGAAAGAGGCAGCACCGATGGGGTGCCGCCTCCGATATAGAGCGTGTCAGGCGTACATGCCGCCTCTATTTCTTCATGGCGTGCTTCGATCTCACGGCAGATGCTGTCCGTGTATCTGTCGAATGCCTTGTCCTCCCGTCCCCGGCATGCTATTTCAGAATAGAAATCGCAATAGGTGCAGAAACTTTTGCAGAAGGGGACGTGGACGTAGACCATTATCTGAGCAGGAGTTCACAGGCTCCGAGGGAGGACTGCTCAGTGAATGCCTGAATCTGGTAGATACCAGGGCTGTAGGAAGGTATGTTGTTCACATAAATGCCGAGATCGACCTCGCGTCCTTCGTAGTCAACTTCACGGGAAGCGGTGGCGCTCATGGTCTGTCCGTTGTAGCTGAATGAAGCTCCGCTGCCGTCCTGGAGAAGATTTCCGTCAGGACCTGTGACGCGGATATAGACACGGATCGGTCCGTGCTCGGCGAGTTCGTTCTCCACAAGACTCAGGTTGACAAGAAGCCTGACAATCTTGCTGCTCTTGTCGGATGCCTTGTCCGCTGAATTGAATGCGATTGCATTGAGCCCGCGGGCCTTCAGCACAGAGCCTGCACTGACGCGTCCTGAAAGGTCCTCCACCTGCTTGGTGAGATTCTGGGAAATCCTTTTCTGCTCGGCTGCCTCCCTGCGTGCCTGGGCGGCATCGACGGTAAGCTGATGGTTGAGAGTATTGAGGGAGTCTATCTGGACTATGTAGCTCTTCATTATGCTTCTGAGGGTTCCGAGTTCCTTTTCGTACTGGCGGATCTTGGAGCGGTTGGTGGCTTCGGTCTTCTGCACCCTTTCCACGAGCTGTGCAATCTCCTCCCTGGATGAGTCGAGCTGGGCGTTGATGTAGTCGTAGTCGGATGACAAAGTCTCATAGTCGGTCTGGAGGGCCTGTATCTGCTCGGTAAGGTCTGCCTTCTCATCGTTGAGCTCGCCGACAAGCTTGCTCTTGGACATATAGACATAGACGAGCGCTGCCGCGAGAAGTGCGGCTACACCTATCATGACATACATTATTGTCTTGAGGGGGCCGTTGTTTTTCTTCTCCTGCTGGAGTCTTTCGAATCTCTCGAGTGGATCTTCTCTTTGTTCCATATTTTTGGTATTTTGTGATTCTATCGTGCAAATGTAGTAAAAATTGTGCGTATTTTTGTGGTTATGAAATATTTGAGAAGAGCAGTAAAATATTTTTTGTATCTGGTGGTCATACTTGTCCTTATCATGACGGCCCTGGTGGCATTCAAGGTGGTCGAGGGAAATATCGAAACCTTGTTCGTCAACGGGTATGATTCAATATGGCAGATAGCATTATGTCTGGCGGCCCTTTCCGCGCTGTATCCTCGGTTCGGTTATTCAACCAGGGTGGCCCATATCCAGGGATCCGATGAAGAGATCATTCCGGGAGTAATCAGGAAGATGGAGGCCCTCGGCTATCAGTTGGAGACCCGGGAAGGCCCCGACATGACTTTCAGGAGAAGGAGCGGACTGAGCCGGGCTCTCAAGGTATGGGAGGACAGGCTTACGTTCACCCGTGCCATATCCGGATATGACATAGAAGGGCTCACCAGGGACATGGTACGGGTGGTGTCTCTGCTTGAAGACAGGGAAGACTGACATGAAGATAGGTATAATCGTAGCGATGGACAGTGAGTACAGGCAGCTCAAGGACCGCTTCGGCAGCCCTGACATCAAGCTTGTGCGCGCCGGGATAGGAAAAGTCAACGCCGCCATCTCCACCATCAACCTCATACGGGATTTCGCTCCGGACTGCATCATCAACACCGGTGTCGCCGGCGGCCTTGACAGATGCCTTGACATAATGGATGTGGTGGCTGCCGACAGGATATGCTATCATGATATGTGGTGCGGTGAGGGGAATGCCCCGGGTCAGGTCCAGGGACTTCCTGTGTATTTTCAGTGCGCTCCGGAACTTGTCAGCAAGGCTGTTTCCATTGTGGACCATGTGGGGCTCATATGCAGCGGTGACCAGTTCATAGACAGCCGGGAGAAGGGACGGGCCATAAAGGAAGCCTTCCCGGAAGCGCTTGCGGTGGACATGGAATCTGCGGCGATCGCCCAGGTCTGTCTGCTGGATTCCATACCATTCCTGACCATGCGCGTCATCAGCGATGCTCCCGAGTCCGGCACGAATGCCGCACAATATGAAAATTTCTGGCAGACGGTGTCCGACAGTTCGTTCCGTGCCGTCTGCAACGTGATAGACCAAATCCGATAAAAGATGGAGAATATTTACTCCGGGCGGATAGAACGCCTCCGCGCCATGATGCGCGCCAAAGGATGGGATGCAGTATTCATTACGGGTTCAGACCCGCACAGCAGCGAATGTCCTGCTGAAAGGTGGAAGCAGGTCAGATGGCTGACAGGCTTCACCGGCGAATGCGGGGATGTCGTCGTGACCCTGGATCATGCCGGACTCTGGACGGATACAAGGTATTTCATCCAGGCTGAAAAACAGTTGTCCGGGACCGGAGTCGCCCTTCATAAGACAAGGGTTCCAGGACAGGTGCTTATACCGGAATGGCTGCGTCTCACTTTCAGCGGGGAGGAAGCTATCATTGCTGTTGACGGACTTTGCCAGCGTTCGGCGGATATATCCGGGCTCACCGATGATTTCACAGTGGTAAGCGTACCTAATCTTCTGGACAGCATATGGAGCGGACGGCCAGGTATCCCGCAGACCCCGGTCTTCATGGTGGAAGCGGGTGAGGACAGGTCCTCGAAGATCGGCTGGCTACGGTCCTTTGCGGAAGAGAAAGGCTGTGCCGGCATACTTCTCACGGCGCTTGATGAGATTGCATGGACGCTCAATGTCAGGGCCTCCGACATCGAATACAGTCCGCTGGTCATCTCCTATCTTCTTGTCACGTCGGATTCGGTCAGATGGTATGTCCTGAAAGATGAGGTGGAAGATCCCGATTCCCTCAACACCTTCGATATTCTGAGAGATGAGGATATCGAAATACTTCCTTATGGTGAACTGGAGTTCGCGCTGTCCGAGGATTTCGGCGGGCCACTGTTCGTGGATGCATCGACATTGAATTATCATCTGTGGACTATCATCAGCGGGGATGTGGTAATGGAACCCAGCCCTGTCCGGCTCCGCAAGGCCGTCAAGAACGGTTTTGAACTTGAGGGCATGCGCAAATGCCATATCGAGGATGGCATTGCGGTGGAGAAATTCCTCTATTGGCTGGAGACCACGCTTGAGGACGGCGGAAGGATAACGGAATGGGATGCCTCCGTCAAACTGGACCAGCTGCGTTCGGAATCCCCGGCTTACAGGGGGGAGAGCTTCGAGACCATTTCAGCGTTCGGACCCGCTGCCGCTCTTCCGCACTATATGACACCAAGGGAGAATGCCCCGGTGCTATACCGGAAGGGCCTGTTCCTCTGCGATTCCGGAGGACAATATGATTATGGTACGACGGACATCACGCGTACGGTGCCTCTCGGAGGGTGTACGGATTTGGAGAAGGAAGATTATACCTTGGTAATGAAGGGGCATGTGGATCTGTCCATGGCAGTATTCCCTGCCGGTACCTGCGGTCCTCATCTCGATATCCTTGCAAGGGAGCCGCTATGGGCGGCAAGACGCACTTTCGGTCATGGTACCGGTCACGGTGTCGGCTTTTTCCTCGGGGTGCATGAAGGTCCTCATGATCTGAGGCAGAATCTCAATCCTGTGGCTTTCCGTCCCGGGATGATCATAACTGACGAACCCGGCATATATCGCGAAGGCATGCATGGCGTGCGACATGAGAATTGCCTGGAAGTCGTGGAGGACAGCAGGAACGGATTCGGAGAATGGCTCAGGTTCGAGCCGCTTACATATTGTCATTTCGATACGTCCATACTGGTCAGGGAGCTTCTCACGGAAGCGGAGATAGATTGGATCAACAGGTATAACGCAAAGGTGTATGAGACCTTGCGCGATCTGCTGCCGGCACCGGTGGCGCAGTGGTTGAGGGAGAAGACGGAGGCTATATGAAGATAGGGAATCTTGATCTGGGAGAGCGTCCGCTTCTGCTCGCTCCGATGGAGGATGTGACGGACGCATCGTTCAGGATACTTTGCCGGGAGCAGGGAGCCGACATGGTATATACGGAGTTCATCCCGTCCGACGGGCTGATCCGTGATGCGGTCAAAGCCATAGCGAAGATGCATACGCTCGAGGCTGAGGCCCCGGTGGGCATACAGATATACGGGCATATCCCCGAATCCATGGTCGAGGCCGCCAGGATGGCGGACCGGGCGGCGGAGATTGCAGGAGGCCATGGCGCGGATGTGATAGATATCAATTTCGGTTGTCCTGTGACCAAGATAGCCGGGCGCGGTGCAGGTTCCGGTATGATGCGTGAACCTGACAAGATGGTAGCGATCACAAAGGCGGTGGTGGATGCTGTCGACAAGCCGGTGACCGTGAAGACACGCCTCGGCTGGGATGACAATTCTAAGATAATAGTGGACCTGGCCGAACGCCTGCAGGATGCAGGAATACAGGCTCTTACGATACATGGCCGTACGCGTTGCCAGATGTACAAGGGCGCGGCGGACTGGTCTCTGATAGGAGCGGTGAAGAACAATCCCCGCATGCATATCCCCATCATCGGCAACGGAGACATTACGGACGGACCTTCAGCAAGGCAGGCATTTGACCGTTACGGCGTCGATGCAGTCATGATCGGCCGTGCGACCTTCGGACATCCATGGATTTTCAAAGAGATAAAGTATTATCTGGAGCATGGTGAGACTATGCCTGAACTGACAGTGGCGGATAAGGTCGAACTTGCACGCCGTCATCTGGCTCTTTCACTTGAAGCGAAGGGTGAGCCGAGGGGCATCTATGAGATGCGCCGGCATCTGTCCTGCTATTTCAAGGGTCTTCCGGATTTCAAGGAAACCAGGATGAAAATGGTCACTACGCTGGATTCTGATGAACTTTTCAGCATTTTGGACTATATTTGTGACCATTATGATTGACAGGATACTTCTCTTTCCATATTTCCTTACTCTGAAGGTCAAGAACGCGCTTTATAATTCCGGTGCCCGAAAATCGGTTTCTGCCGATGTGCCAACCATTTGTGTCGGTAACGTCACTGTGGGCGGGACAGGCAAGACCCCTCATGTGGAGATGATTCTCCGCATGCTGCTCGAGAGCGACGAATGGGGTGCACACAACATCGCGGTCCTTTCGCGCGGGTACAAGCGCAAGAGCCGGGGATTCCAGCAGGTGGACTGGGAGGGAAAGGCTTCCATGTACGGTGACGAGCCGTTGCAGATCAAGAAGAAATTCCCTGTTGTCACCGTGGCTGTGGACAAGAACAGGATAGAAGGCTGCCGTTTCCTGACCCATCCGGAGGAACTTGCAACATCGAGGAGGGCGAGGAAATGCGCCCATAAGGAATTGCCGGCCGCTGATATCATATTGCTTGATGATGCGTATCAGTACAGGAAACTGAAGGCTGACAGGAATATAGTCCTGGTGGATTATTACAGACCGGTGTACGACGACAAACTGCTTCCTCTGGGCAGACTCCGGGACCTGCCGGAGCGTGTGGGGGATGCCGATGTCATCATTGTCACCAAATGTCCGTGCGAACTCGACAATTGGGAGAAGACTGCTTTCACCCGTGCCCTTGGCGTGAAGGACTATCAGGTATCGACCTGTGAGGGAAAGGGCCGGAACGGCCGCCGTCAGCTGATATTCTTCACCGGAATCTACTACTGCCAGAGCCGCGGGGTATATCCGAGTTCTGATCCAAGGTATATATATTCAAAGAAAGTGGCCCTGGTCACGGGCATAGCCAAGGATACTCCGTTGAGGAACTATCTCAGCGATTATTACAAGATTGTGAAGGGATTCAGTTTTCCGGACCATCACCGATACAGCCGATCTGACATCAGGAAGATCAGATCCGTGCTCAAGCAGTATCCGACGGCTGCCATCGCCACCACCGAAAAGGATGCTCAACGCATGCTTGATTACGCCGGCATGCCACAAATAATAATGGAAAGGATGTTCTACATTCCGATAGAAGTGAACTTCCTTTCCGATTATGAGCGGGATATCTTCCGCAAATGGCTGACAGGGATTGCTCCCCGTTAGACTGTCATTATCTCTTTCTCTTTTGTGGAGACGATAGTGTCGATTTCCTTGATCTTCTTGTCGGTGATCTTCTGGATCTCGGCTTCAGCCTCTTTCTCGGTGTCTTCTGACAAGCCTTCGTTCTTCTGAGCCTTCTTGAGCAGGTCGACACCGTCGCGGCGGGCGTTGCGGACAATTATCTTGGTATTCTCTCCTGCTGCCTTTGCCTTCTTGATAAGGTCCTTGCGGCGCTCCTCGGTGAGGGCCGGGACGGTGCAGCGGATTATCTCACCGTTGTTCTGGGGGGTGAGGCCTATGTTGGCGTCCATGATGGCCTTCTCTATCTTAGGGATGAGGCTTTTCTCCCAAGGCTGGATGGTCAGTGTCTTGGCATCGGGTGCGTTGATGGAAGCAACCTGTGCCAGAGGGGTCGGCGTCCCGTAATAGTCAACGATGACGGGATTGAAGACTGAAGGGTTCGCCTTGCCCACCCTGTAGGTCTTGAGGTCTTCTTCGAGGAACTTGGTGGCATCCTGCATCTTCTTCTCGGTGCCGTTGAGGATTTCTTTTGCTCTGTCGGTTAACATATGATGTTGTATTTTATGCGTGAACTGTCGTACCTATGTTTTCGCCCTGGAGGAGGCGGAGGAGATTGCCCTTCTGCTCTACGTTGAACACAACGATAGGAACGGGTCCCTGCTCGCAGAGGGCGAAGGCTGTCGCGTCCATGACTTTGAGGTGGTCGCTGAGGGCCTTGTCGAAAGTCAGTTCCTCATACCGTGTTGCGGTCGGGTCCTTCTCGGGATCTGCGGTATATACGCCGTCAACCCTGGTGCCCTTGAGCAGGGCGTCAGCGCCGATCTCGAGTGCGCGGAGTGCGGCTCCGGAATCAGTGGTGAAGAAAGGATTGCCGGTGCCGCCTGAAATGAGGGCGACGCCGCCTTCTTCGAGCACTTTCACCGCATTGTCCCTGGTGTAATATCTTGCAACAGGCTCCATCGGTGTGGCCGTGAACACTTCCGCGTTCACTCCGAGGGAACGGATGGCGCTGCGCAGTGCGAGGGAGTTGATGACCGTCGCCAGCATGCCCATGCGGTCTCCGGTCACACGGTCAAAGCCGTCGCCCACTCCGGACAGTCCGCGGAAAATGTTGCCTCCGCCATTGACTATCGCAATCTGGTGCCCGGACTTTACCGCCGCCACTATCTCTTCCGCATATGAATTGAGGCTTGGAACGTCTATTCCTTTTCCGGCATCCCCGCCAAGGCTCTCGCCGCTAAGTTTCAGGAGTATTCTTTTATACATATAATATGGGTTGTCGGGGAACAAAAATATTTGAAAATTATGAAACTTGCAAGATTCGGAGTATATTTGCAGACCCATTCAGACAAAATTCGAATCAGATGTTCATATTCAATTCTTCTATCGGAAAGAAATTCATCCAGGCGGTGTCCGGAGCATTTCTCATCATTTTCCTCCTTCTCCATGCGACTATTAACTTCTTCTCAGTGATAGATTCCTTCACTGGAAAGTTCGGTGTCGCCCTTGCTGACGACAAGCTCTTCACCGCAGGTGACGGACTGTTCAAACTGGGATGTGATTTCATGTCAACTCCGTTCATTTCAATCATGGTCCCTGTGCTTGCACTCGGTTTCCTCCTGCATGTCCTCTACGGCTGCTGGCTCACCATCAAGAACATTATCGCACGCGGAGGTTACAAGCGTTATGAGGTATCGAGCAGGGCTGCCGCCGACTCATGGTCTGCGCGCAATATGTTCATCCTCGGTATCGTCATCATAGGTTTCGTCTGCTTCCACCTCACCCATTTCTGGGCAAAGATGCAGCTTCCTGAGATGTTCGGCATCGGCAACTTCGAGAACAATCCTTATCTCCTGCTTACCGTCACATTCGGTCATTGGTGGGTCCTTGCACTCTACCTCATATGGTTCCTTGCAGTGTGGTTCCACCTCACCCATGGTTTCTGGAGCATGTTCCAGACCGTCGGCTGGGACGGACAGACCTGGTTCAAGCGCATCAAGGTCATCGGTGTCATCGTGGCCACCGTCATCTGCCTCGCCTTCGCAGCTACTGCAATCAACGCATTCTGGCAGGCAAATTTCGTGGCATAGCACGATAGTTTTTGATTTTACAGAATAATTTTATACCTTTGCGACCCCTATTTTGTGTAGGGATCGCAATTTTTATTAACTATTTAAAGATCAAGACAGTGGACACACAAAGCTACAAAACCGTTTCGCTTAACAAAGCTACGGTAGAAAAGAAGTGGGTTGTCATTGACGCGACAGATCTCGCTCTTGGTCGTCTCGCTTCCCGCGTTGCACTTGTCCTCCGTGGCAAGAACAAGCCGGGTTTCACTCCTCACGTGGACTGTGGTGACAATGTCATCATCGTCAATGCAGAGAAGGTTACACTCAGCGGAAAGAAGATGACGGACCGCGTTTACACTCGCTACACCGGATATCCGGGCGGCCAGAGATTCGCGACTCCAAAGGAGATCCTCGACAAGAAACCTACTGAACTTATCAGAGGAGCCGTCAAGGGTATGCTCCCTAAGACACGTCTTGGTGACGATCAGCTTCACAACCTGTTCATCTATGCAGGTCCTGAGCATCCGCACCAGGCACAGAACCCTACAGTTATTAAGTTGGACGAAATTTAAACAGAGCAAATGGAACAGACACACGCCCTTGGAAGACGTAAAGCAGCTGTGGCTCGCGTTTATCTCACAGCCGGCAAAGGCAATGTAACGATCAACGGCCGCGAACTCGAGAACTATTTCGCACTCGAGTCCCTCCGCTATATCGTGAACCAGCCGTTCGAGGTTACCAACACACTTGGCCAGTTTGACGTTAAGGTCACCATCATCGGTGGCGGTGTCAAAGGCCAGGCTGAGGCAATCCGTCTCGGTATCGCCCGTGCCCTCAGTGAGTTGGACAGAGAAGCGTATCGCTCTGCACTTAAAGCAGCAGGTTTCCTCACCCGCGACGCCCGCGAGGTCGAGCGCAAGAAACCTGGTCAGCCTGGTGCACGCCGTCGCTTCCAGTTCAGCAAGCGTTAGTCAGAACCTGTATTTACAGCACAGTCGTGGTTTGAAACTTTCGCCGGCGCAGCTGAATGCGCAATATTGAAAGTTGCCACACTGCGGAAAAGGCCGGAGACCGACCAGGTCGCTACTCCGCCTTGAAGAAAAGAGGCCCCGTAACGGGGACAGTTTACAAAAAACAAAGAAACACACACAATGTCACGTACAAATTTCCAAGAATTGCTTGATGCAGGCGTTCACTTCGGACATCTTGCCCGTAAGTGGAACCCTAAGATGGCTCCGTACATCTTCGACCAGAAGAACGGAATCCACGTTATCGACCTGCACAAGACCATCGTCAAGATAGACGAGGCCGCTGAGGAGATGAAGCAGCTGGCAAAGTCAGGCCGCAAGATACTCTTCGTAGCCACAAAGAAGCAGGCAAAGGATATTGTCAAGGAGAAAGCTACCGCTGTCAATATGCCTTCAATCACCGAGCGCTGGGCAGGTGGTATGCTTACCAACTTCCCAACCATCCGCAAGGCCATCAAGAAGATGGGCACCATCGACAAGATGAAAGAGGACGGTACCTTCCAGAAGCTCGCAAAGCGTGAGCGCCTCCAGGTTGACCGCCAGAGAGCAAAACTCGAGAAGAACCTTGGTTCAATCCGCGATATGAGCCGCCTTCCGTCAGCACTTTTCGTGATTGACGTCATGAAAGAGGCCAATGCAGTCAAGGAAGCCAATCGTCTTAACATTCCGGTATTCGCAATGGTTGATACATGTTGCGATCCTACCCCTATTGATTATGTGATTCCGGCAAACGACGATGCAGCAAAGTCAATCGAGTGCATTATGAACATCCTCTGTGCAGCCATCAACGAAGGTCTTGAGGAGCGCAAGCTCGAGAAGGACAAGGAAGCTCCTGCAGAAGAGGCTGAGGCAAACGCAGCACCTCGCAAACTCCGCGCACGCAAAGGCGCAAAGCCTGTTGACGTAGAGGAAGAGGGAAAAGCTGAAGAAGCAGCCGAATAATCAAGTTCCATTTCAAAAATCAATATTACTATGGCAATTACCGCAGCAGACGTAATGAAGTTACGTAAAATGACTTCTGCCGGCATGATGGACTGCAAGAAGGCTCTTGAGGAAGCCGCTGGCGACTTCAACAAGGCTATGGACATCATCCGTGAGAAGGGCAAGCTGGTTGCAGCAAAGAGATCTGACCGCGAGACCACCGAAGGTGCAGTCAAGGCGCGTATCAATGGGGACAAGGGTATCCTTATCTGCCTCGGATGCGAGACTGACTTCGTGTCACGCAACTCTGATTTCCAGGACCTCGCCGAGGCTATCGCCGATGTGGCTATCGCCAACTGTCCGGCTGACATAGAAGGTCTCAAGGCCTGCAAGATGGCTGACGGTTACACTGTCGCCGAGGCTGTCGAGGCTCAGACCGGCAAGACCGGAGAGAAGCATGTCCTTGCTTTCTATGCCATCATCGAGGCTCCGTATATCAAGGAATACATCCACAAGGTCAACGGCAAGCTCGGCGCTATCGTCGGTTTCAACAAGCCGGTTGCAGAGGATGTCGCCAAGGGCATCGTGATGCAGGTCGCATCCATGAACCCTGTATCCATCAGCGCAGAGACCTGTCCTAAGGAGGTCCTTGACAACGAGTACAAGGTCGCTGTCGAGAAGACCAAGGAGGAGCAGGTGCAGAAGGCTGTCGAGGCCGCCCTCAAGAAGGCCGGCATCAACCCTGCACATGTGGATTCAGAGGCTCACATCGAGTCCAATACCGCTAAGGGATGGCTTACTCCTGAACAGGCTGACCAGGCTCGCGAGATTATCAAGACCGTCAGCGCTGAGAAGGCTGCAAACCTCAACCCTGCTATGATTGAGAACATCGCCAAGGGACGTCTGCAGAAGTTCCTCAAGGAGAATACCCTTATGGAGCAGGAGTACCAGATGGCAGACGACAAGAGCACTGTCAAGCAGGCTCTCGCAGCCGCTGACAAGGAGGCTGAGGTCATCTCCATGAAGCGTTTCTCACTCAACGACTAAGCATTTGTCTTCATATTTATGGAAGCCGTTCCCCAGAGAGCGGCTTCCATTTTTTTTGTGATGAAGATTGTATAAATTTGTAAAAGAAAAAATATATTCAAAATGTCATTCCGCACTATCATTCCGGCTCTTCTGCTTGCAGGCATCCTGTCAGGGTGTTCTTCCGGATCATCTTCAAGTCCGTCCGCTCCTCAGGCTCTGTATCTTGACACATCGGCTTCCGTTCAGGACAGGGTCGATGACCTGCTCTCCAGGATGACGACGGAAGAGAAGATCAGTATCCTGAAGTCGCTTGCGCCCCCGATCTCCAGACTTGGTATAGACAAATATTTCCATGGCAACGAGGCTTTGCACGGCGTTGTCCGTCCGGGACGTTTCACCGTCTTTCCGCAGGCGATAGCCCTTGGAGCCATGTGGGATCCCGATATGGTCGAGCAGATATCGACCGCCATATCCGACGAGGCCCGCGGGCGTTGGAATTCCCTTGACGGAGGGAAGGCCCAGATACTTGCGTTCGGTGATCTTCTGACATTCTGGTCCCCGACGGTCAATCTGGCCCGCGATCCCAGATGGGGGCGTACGCCTGAGACTTACGGAGAGGATCCGTACCTTAGCGGAAAGACCGGTGCGGCCTTCGTAAGAGGGCTTCAGGGGGATGATCCCCGCTATCTCAAAGTGGTTTCCACACCCAAGCATTTTTCAGCGAACAACGAGGAGCACAACCGCGCCGAATGTAAGGTTGTCGCTTCCGAAAAGATACTGAGGGAGTACTATCTGTCTCCTTTTGAGGCATGCGTAAAGGAAGGCGGTGCCGCATCCATCATGGCTGCATACAATGCCATCAACGGTGTGCCATGCTGCTGCAACGGATGGCTCCTGACCGATGTGCTCCGCAAGGACTGGGGCTTCGACGGATATGTGGTTTCCGACTGTGGCGGAGTTTATCAGATATGGTCTCATCATAAATACGCCGAGGACCTGGAAGAAGCGGCAGCGCTCGCCATCAAAGCGGGTCTTGACCTGGAATGCGGGGACAATGTCTATATTGAGCCTCTGACCCGGGCGGTCGAGAAAGGTCTGGTCAGCATGGAAGACATAGACCGGGCCGCTTCCAGAGTACTTGCGTCACGTATGCGTCTCGGCCTCTTTGACCCGGCTTCAGAAAATCCATATTCCTCGCTGAACGAGGATGTCATCGGTTGTGAGAAGCATCGGGATCTTGCGCTGGAGTCCGCCAGGAAATCGGCAGTGCTTCTCAAGAACGACGGCATTCTCCCTCTTGACAGGAATTCGATGAAAAAGATTGCTGTTCTTGGAATCAATGCGGCCAAATGCGAGCTGGGAGACTACAGCGGCGTTCCTACTATCCAGCCGATAAGTATTCTTCAGGGTATCAAAGACAAGGTCGGAGAGAACACCGAAGTGGTGACGGCCCCGTGGATATCTCTTGATACGGGCATGTCTCTTATAGAACCGGATGCATTTGAGGGTGGTCTCAAGGCTGAATATTACGAGGGGACCGCGTTTGAGAAGAAAACCCTCGAGAGGAATGAGCCATGGGTCTATTTCGAGCCGGACAATCAGGCTCCGGATCCGCTTCAGCCAGTTCATCATATGTCCGCCCGCTGGACAGGAGACCTCCGTATCGACATGGACGGTGAATATAAGTTCAGGCTTGGTATCAATAACGGAGATGCCCGGATGTGGATGGACGGAGAGCCTGTCGGGGAAAGCTTCAGCAAGAAGTTCCGGAAAGGTTCGGTACATCATATCGTGGTGGAAATCAGCCATGAGCGTGATTACTGCTGCGTCAAATTGGAATGGGAGAAGCCTGCTTCAAGTGAAGTGACCAGATCCGATCTTATGGCCGAGGCTCTGGAAGCGGCCGCTTCAAGCGATGTCGTTGTCGCTGTCATGGGCTACAACAAGGGCATTGAACGTGAAGGACACGACAGGGATATCCTGACCCTGCCGGAGGACCAGATCGAGTATCTCAAGGCTTTGAGAGAAGTCAATGACAATGTGGTCCTGGTACTTGTCGCCGGCAGTTCCATCGCCTTGGGATGGGAGGATGAGAATCTTCCTGCCATCCTTGACGCATGGTATGGCGGAGAATATTCGGGACGTGCCGTTGCGGATATACTTTTCGGTGACTATAATCCTTCCGGGAAACTGCCGTTGACATTCTACCGTTCCGTTGACCAGCTGCCGTCTTTCGATGACTATGCCGTGACCAACGGACGTACGTACAAATATTTCGAAGGTGATCCCCTCTATCCTTTCGGATACGGGCTCAGCTACACGGATTTCGAGTATTCCGACCTGAAAGTCAAACGCTCCGGTGACGGGTATGACGTGAAATTCAAGCTCAGCAATGTCGGCGGATGCAGCGGTGAGGAAGTTGCCCAGGTTTATGTGAAGATAGATGACTTCGAAGGGGCGGCTCCTATCAAGGAGCTCAAGGGCTTCCAACGCGTCAGCGTCGAACCCGGCAGGACGGAGACCGTCAAGGTCCATATCCCTGTCTCCAGTCTGCGCTGGTGGAGTGAAGGGGACGGGGCTTTCCGTTACAGCAAATTGAAACCGCACGTTTTCGTCGGCAGCAGTTCTGCAGATATAAGGCTTGAACAGTGATGCCGTCCTCTGGTCGGCAAGTAACATAGCGATGCGGCCGGCAGACAAGGTATCCTTGGAAGGCTTTTCAATAAGGTCAGATGCCTTCCAAGGATACCTTGTCTGCTGACGGGACAATCAGGGGCAGTAAGGCGGTGCAATAGTCGGCCTCTTTTGCTATATTTGTACCCATGAACCTGAAATCACTGGCAAAGGATACCGCAATATACGGACTCAGCAGCATAGTCGGGAGGTTCCTGAACTATCTGCTGGTACCGTTGTACACCAACCGTATCGCAGCAGAGAGCGGCGGGTACGGGATTGTGACGAATTTGTATGCATATACCGCATTCTTCTTTGCTCTCCTGACCTTCGGCATGGAAACAACCTTGTTCAGATTCTCCAACAAGGATGGCGAGAATCCTGACAAAGTATATGGAACCTCCCTCAGGATGGTTGGAGCTGTGGGGCTTGTATTCATCGCCCTTGTCCTGCTGCTGATAGGTCCGATCTCAGGAGCGATGGGGTACTCCTCTCATCCGGAATATGTGGGGTGTATGGCAATAATCGTTGCCCTTGATGCTTTCCAGGCCATAATGTTCAGCCGTTTGCGTTATGAGCACAGGCCTCTCAAGTTCATGGCGCTCAAATTCGCGTTCATTATCCCGAACATTATTCTCAACCTGCTCATTTTCCTTGTCCTTCCTCATGGAACCCTCTATGAAAGGTTCGACCAGGGAGTGGGTCTCATATTCTTTGTCAACCTGATCTGCACAGCGTTTGTCACCCTGCTGTTTGCAAAGGAGCTCAAAGGTCTTACCTACGGTTTCGACAAAGGGTTGTGCAAGCGGATGTTCGGATATACATGGCCGCTGCTGCTCCTCAGTATCGTGGGCGTGCTCAACCAGGTGATAGACAAGATACTTTTCCCTTATCTCATGCCAGGACAGGAAGGTCAGGTCCAACTTGGTATTTACGGTGCCTGCGTCAAGATAGCGATGATCATGTCAATGCTCGTGCAAGCCTTCCGCTATGCTTATGAGCCTATTGTATTCGGTGATTCACGAGGGTCAAAAAGTGACAGGACCCTTGCTGACGGCATGAAATGGTTCGTAATCTTCTCACTCCTTGCATTCCTTGCGGTTGTGTTCTACATGCCGCTGCTCAGGTATATTCTTGGTAAGGGATATTGGGTTGGACTTGATGTGGTCCCGGTGGTGATGCTGGCCGAGTTGTTCATGGGCATCTATTTCAACCTGTCGTTCTGGTACAAGCTGACTGACCGGACATGGTGGGGCGCGATAATCAATGCGATTGCGGTAGCTGTGGTAATAGGCGTGAATATTGTCCTGGTGCCTAAGATAGGATACTGGGGGTGTGCCTGGGGAGGTTTTGCCGGATATGGAACAGCCATGCTTGTCAGTTACTTCATCGGACAGAAAAAATATCCTATCCGGTATGACCTCAGGACTATCTTCACTTACTTTGTCATTGCTGCAATGTACTATTACCTCTACAGGTTGGTGGAAGGTCTCGGTGCCGGCATCTGGGTGTCCATGGTGTTCGGGACGATGCTGCTTGCCAGCTATCTCTATTTCGTTTGGAAAACAATTAAAAACAGCAGATAAATGAAAAAAATCTTTACCGTTCTGTCTTGCTGCGCATGCGCGGCAATGATTATCAGTTCCTGCGGCAACGGCCAGAAGAAATCTGCGGAGAACGAAGCTCCGTCAGAGGAAGAACTTGCAGCTGCCGCTGCAGTCGCTGCCGAGAAGGAAGCAAAGGTGGCCGAGCAGGTGGCACAGTTGCCTGAAGAGCCCGTGTTCGACATCATCACCACCGAGGGTGTCATCAAGGTGAAACTGTACTCGAAGACTCCTAAGCATCGCGACAATTTCGCGAAGCTGGCTCTTTCCGGTTTCTATGACGGGATTCTCTTCCATCGTGTCATCAACGGATTCATGATTCAGGCAGGTGACCCGCTCACCAAGGACAAGGCCAATGCCGCCCAGTTCGGCACCGGTGGTCCGGGATATACGATCGAGGCGGAATTCGTCCCTGATTATACCCATAAGAAGGGGGCCCTTGCCGCCGCACGCCGCGGTGATGCCGCCAACCCGATGAAAGAATCATCAGGCTCACAGTTCTATATCGTACAGGACGAGGCTGCCTGTGCTGCGCTTAACGGAGATTATACCGTTTTCGGCGAGACTCTTCAGGGATTGGACGTCGTGGACAACATCGCAAAGGTGGAAACCGGTGCCAGGGATGTCCCTGTACGCGACATAAAAATTGTCAGCATAAAATTGGCTGAATAAAACTTTTTGGCACAGCAATTGCATAAATCTGTTCGAATAGTTTTTTCATAGGTTAAAATAAGGTTAGAATTGTTGGTGTCCCCGATGTGAATCGGGGACACTTTTTTTACCCTATTTTATGTATCTTTGTAAGACTTATCAGGAAGTAATCAGATCAAATCATTCTATATATCATGAATCTTAAAGACCAGAAGTATGCACAGTATTACCTAGTGCAGGAAATGATGGGGACAGTGGATGCTGTCAGGAAGTTCAACCCGGATTGCTCCAAGCCTGTGGCTGAGGCTGCGGCAAAGTGCGGCAAACTGCTCCTTTCGGGAGAGGGTTCAAGCCGTATCATGCCGGCCAAGAATGCTATCCGCAAGGCCTTGACCTGGAATATCAAGGAATTCGTCCATACTGACGGAGCTCATCAGAGCTGCGAATATGCTCTTGATGACTATGCCGTCGTCCTTGCATCGAACTCAGGACGTACCAAGGAGACCCTTATGCTTGCAAACAAGCTCAAGGAGGATGGCAATGACAGACGCTTCGCCGTCACTGCCAACGAGAATACTCCTCTTGAGGCAGCCTGCTCATGGGCATATGTGCTCAAGTGCGGTTGGGAGAATGCCGTCGCCGCTACCAAGAGCGTTGTGGAGCAGGTTCTTTTCAACGAATCAGTTATCAGGAACCTTGCCGGAAAGAGTATGGACGTGAATGCCCTTGCTGACCAGCTTGAGCAGGCCCTTACCCTCCAGGTTCCGGCTGAGGTCGTGGAATGGGTAAAGGGTGCCCACACCATCTATTTTGCGGGAATGAATGACGGTGTCGCTGAAGAGCTCACTCTCAAGACCAATGAGATCACCCGCCGCAAGAGCGATTTCCTTGAGGGAACATATGCTCTCCACGGACCTGAGGAGGTTATGCAGGACGGAGATATAGTATTTGTCGTAGAGCCTATCGAGAGCGAGTACGCCAAGTATCAGACCGTATTCGGCGGTGCTAATGTACATGTCGTTGCAATCGCCCCTAAGCAGACTCCTTTCACCACCATAGTCGTCCCTGATGCCGGTGACCTTCAGCAGTATGTCGATCTCTGCGCAGGTTGGAACATACTTGTAGAGGTCGGTGTCAGTGACGGCATCAACCTCGACAAGCCTTCAAGGGCAAGGAAAGTGGGGAACGAAATGTAATTAAAGTTCTCCTCCGTTTATCCCGAGGATCACTTTCGCGTAGGTGTAACCTGCAGCATCGAAAATCGGGAATTCATGATTTACAACTGCTTCCTGGAAGCGGTTGTAATCTTTTTTGTCCGGAGTGCACCACTGCACCTCGCTCAGTGCGAGAAGACGTGGCAGGAGCATGTATTCGAGATGCTCGGGCTTTGTGATATACTCGGTCCAGAGGTTTGCCTGTACACCGAGGATATGGCTCTGGGCGGATTGGCTGATGCCGTCATAAGGCTCGAAGCTGTAGACTTTCTCGAGAGGGAGGTAACCGCCGATGTTGAGAGGCTCCTTGTCGTTTTCTTCAGCCTGGCAGTAGTCGAAATAGCAGTAGGTGGTAGGAGTCATGATAGCGTCGAACCCTTTCTCGGCGGCTTTCTGGCCACCGCTGACGCCACGCCATGACATGATGGTTGCGCCCGGTTCGAGATCGCCTTCAAGTATTTCATCCCAGCCTATGATCTTCTTGCCGAGGCTTGCCATATATTTCTGCACCCTGGCGGTCACATAGTTCTGGAGATACTGTTCGGCAGTGAACTCCTCAGTATCCTTAAGGCCGAGTTCCTTGATCTTAGCCTGGCAGTCAGGGCATTTTTTCCATTCGGTCTTAGGGCATTCGTCGCCTCCGATGTGGAAATACTCTCCGGGGAAGAGTGCGGAGACTTCAGTCAGTACATCCTCAAGGAAAGTGAAGGTCGATTCCTTGCCCGGGCAGAGCACCTCATCGGAAATGCCCCATTTGACCCATGCCTCATACGGACCACCGGTGCATCCCAGCCAAGGGTAGGCTGCCATTGCAGCGAGCATGTGACCAGGGAGATCGATCTCCGGTATGACGGTTATTCCGAGGCTTGCGGCGTATGCCACGATATCCTTGATCTCTTCCTGAGTGTAGACAGCTCCGTAGCGGATATGGTCGCTGGAGTTGAAGTCATGTCCTATCATCGTTCCCTCGCGGTATGGGGATATCTGCGAGAGGAGAGGGTATTTCTTCACCTCGATCCTCCAACCCTGATCATCGGTGAGATGCCAATGGAAGCGGTTGAGCTTGAACATTGCCATGACATCGAGATATTTCTTCACTTCATCGACATCGAAGAAATGGCGGGAGCAGTCGAGGTGCATGCCGCGGTATGCGAAACGCGGGCTGTCCTCGATCGTGCAGCAAGGAAGCAGGTACTTTTCGGCAGGGGCAGGCTTGGTCCCATAGACAGACGGTGGAAGCAGCTGCTTGAGAGTCTGTATGGCATACACGGTGCCATTGAGGTCGTTGACCTTGATGACTGCGTATTTCTTGTTGATTGTGATCTTGTATGATTCAGGAGAAAGGCTGCTGTCCTTGAGGAATATGAGACCTTTGCAGGTGCCGCTTGCAATCGTGCTTTCAAGGCCGAGAGGGGATGAGAGCGAACAGGTCTTTCCGCTGGCCAGCGAGAGGCTGGCTGCGAATTTCCCTATGACTTCCATGGAAGGCCCGTCAATCTGCGGGTCACATTTGATACTTGCTCCCGATACTTTCAGCGTGCCTTTTTCAAGGGTGTAGCTTGCAGGCTGTGGGATGATCTGCTCAAGGTTTCCGGCATTGGCGAGGGAAGACACGAGGGCCAGTAGAAGGATGGTACAACAACGTTTCATATCATTTGTTCAATTTTGTGTGAAGTTAGTCAATATATTATAAACCCCAAAATTCCGGCTGCGATAAGGATGAGTATGGGGCTGGCTTTCGTCAGCATCGAGACGGCAAAGGCGGCTGCGAACAGCACCCATGACTTCCAGTCGGGGAAATTGCTGCTGATTGTGCCTATCTTCGGGGTGAGCCCGTCCCAGGATATCCTGAAGGCAAGTATCAGCCCGGCAGCACCGATCATTCCGATGACGGCCGGCCTGAGCGCTGCCATCATGTCGAGGAAAGTGGGATGCGTCTGGAATCTGTCGAACAGCCTGACAAGGGCGAAGAATATGAGGAATGAAGGCAGCACGACGGCGATGGTGGCCGCGAAGGAGCCGGCAACTCCGCTCACCTCATAGCCGACATATGTGGCGCAGTTTATCCCTATGGGACCGGGGGTCATCTGGGAAATGGCGACAATGTCCGTGAACTGGCCTTCCCCTATCCACCCGTGGACGTTAACGACCTGAGTCTGGATGAGGGAAATCATTGCGTTGCCGCCTCCGAAATTGAACAGACCTATCAGGAAGAAGGTTGCGAAGAGCTCCAGTATGGTCATCTCCCACCCTCCCTTTTCTGCCTGTGCAGGGATATTGCGACGGCTCCTGTGATGAGAACCAGCAATATATATATAGGGGAAACCTTCAGGAACGCTATGAGCAGCATCGTGACTATGCTTATCGTCCATGCCCACCATGACCTGTTGCCTTTCCTTGCCATTTTAACCATAGGTACGAAGATCAGTGCGACCACTGCCGGACGCAGTCCCTTGAATATGCTTTCAATGACCTTGTTGTCCCTGATGGAGGAGAATACGGCTGCAACGAGCAGTATTATGATAAAGGAAGGAAGGATAGCTCCAAGCGTCGCTGCGACACTTCCTTTTATGCCCCTCAGCCTGTATCCCGTGAAAATGGCCATGTTTACCGCAAGCAGTCCCGGTGCGCTCTGCGCCAGTACCACCGCATCGTCAATGATCTCATCCTCAAGCCATCCCCGCCTGCTTATCTCATGCTGGATCAGTGGAATCATGGCGTATCCGCCTCCTATGGTGAATGCTCCGATCTTGGCAAAAATCAAGAATATTTCCTTCAATGCTACCCGTTCCATAAGTTAAATGCAAGATAAAGAAAAAAAACACCAAAAAAAATTTGGTAGGAAAGAAAAAGTGACTATCTTTGCAACCCCAAACGAAACACGGGGCTCAAGTTCATTGAAAATATTGAAAGGAAAAGTACAAGCAAGTACCGAGAAACAATAATCGAGAGCGTTGATTTCTTTAGAGAAATTGGAA
>JAZRXV010000027.1:0-14632 GCA_045600405.1 Candidatus Cryptobacteroides sp. | reverse complement strand
GAACTGCCTCTACGGCAGCAAGACCTGGGGTCCGGCTTACATAGCGGTAGGAAGCGGCATCCCGGACAAGGAGACAAGCCGTTATCACCGGAACATCACCGTGGAAGGAAACACTTTCAACACCTTCGACCCGCGCATCCTTAATCTCTACTGCTGCGACGGAGTAGTCTATAAGGACAACAAGGTGGTGATGAACGAAGACTATGTATTCGGCCGCCCTGCAGACTCTTTCGTGATCAAGAACTGTGACAATGTAAAAATTTCTGAATGAAACGGATAATTATTTTCCTCCTAAGCCTCGCCGTCTGTGCGACAGCCTTTGCAAAAGTCGAACTGCCATCAATTCTCGGCAACGGGATGGTGCTTCAGCGCAATGCCGAAGTGACGCTCTGGGGCAAGGCTCAGCCCGGTGCGAAACTGACCGTGACGCCGTCCTGGGACGGACATAAATACACTACGTCAGTAGGCTCCGATGGCAAATGGAGCATCAAGGTCAGCACTTCCGATGCCGGCGGTCCATATACTCTGACATTCAGCGACTCCAGAAAATCAAGCACCGTCGTAGAGGACATACTCCTCGGCGAGGTATGGGTATGCAGCGGACAGTCCAATATGGAAATGCCCGTGAAGGGTTATGTGGCTCAGCCCGTGGCCGGCTCCGCGCAGGCGATACGCGACTGCTATGCCCACCAGGGTGTGCGTATATTCAATGTGGGCAGGAATGACGCAGACACCCCTCAGGAGGACTGCAGCGGCGGATGGCAGCATTCCACTCCGGAGTCCGTCGCCAACTGCAGTGCGGTGGCATACTTCTTCGGAAGGGAGATCTCCGACCTTCTCGGGGTCCCTGTCGGTCTCGTGACAAGTTACTGGGGCGGCACCATGATAGAGACATGGATGACACGGGAGTCAGTGCTCGCACTCGACGTGGACAAATCCGTTTTCGACGAGGTGCCGGAGGGCCCCGCCCCAGGTCATCTCTACAACGGAATGATCAATCCGATAGTCAATTACACCGCAAAGGGATTCATTTGGTACCAGGGTGAGTCCAACCGCTACCATCCATTCGATTACGCGACGCTCATGTCACGCATGATAAGGCTATGGCGGGAGGCGTGGGGCAACGATGACATGCCTTTCATCGCCGCACAGCTCGCACAGTACAGGTATGACGGGCCTGAATATCTCACCCTTCCGGTGCTTGTGGAGCAGCAGTACAAGGCTGCCGACTGCACTCCGAACACATACATAGCATCCACCACGGACATGGACTCCCCTTCCATCATACATCCAGCACGGAAAATACTGGTCGGTGAGCGCATGGCAGCCATCGCCCTTACGCACACATACGGCATGAAAGGTCTCTCAGGGGAATCCCCACGCTATACCGGGATGGATATTGACGGCAGCAAGGTCACCCTGCATTTCAGCGGTATGGCGGCCACGGACGCATATGATTTCAATGGTGAATTCTTCTCATGGCTTGACAAGGACCTCAAGGTCATAAGGATCAAAGGATTCGAAGTAGCCGGAGAAGACAGGGTGTTCCATCCGGCCACGGCCCATCCAGGCTGGCCGATAGCAAGCTATATCGAAGTCCAATGCGACGAGGTACCGCATCCCGTAGCGGTCCGCTACGCATTCAGGAATGTCCTGGAGAGCAATGTGATCACCGGCGCCGGCGTACCTCTGGCACCTTTCCGCACGGACAATTGGGAGATTACTCCGGAGATGCTGCACAAGGTGGAATAATTGCCACATTTTTAGTAAATTTGCGGACTTAATTTCGCAGAAGATGAAGAATTTTGTTGAAGAACTCAGATGGAGAGGCATGATCCACGACATCACGCCTGGCACAGAGGAAGAACTGGGAAAAGGCCCTATGGCCGCATACGTAGGGATTGATCCTACCGGAGATTCCCTCCACATCGGGCATCTCGTAAGCATCATGATCCTCAAGCACTTCCAGGCTTGCGGGAACAAGCCGTACGCCCTCGTGGGAGGCGCAACCGGCATGATAGGCGACCCATCCATGAAGAGCCAGGAGAGGAACCTCCTCGACGAGCAGACCCTCGCGCACAACGTGTCCTGCATCAAGGCCCAGCTCAGCAGATTCCTTGACTTCGAGTCTGAAGCCCCGAACAAGGCGGAACTGGTCAACAATTATGACTGGATGAAGGACTACACCTTCATCAACTTCACCCGCGACATAGGCAAACTCATCACTGTCAACTACATGATGAGCAAGGACTCAGTCAAGAAACGCCTTTCACGCGACTCTTCGGAGGGCATGTCCTTCACCGAATTCACATATCAGCTGCTCCAAGGATATGATTTCCTCTATCTCTATCAGCACAACAACGTGAAACTGCAGCTGGGCGGAGCAGACCAGTGGGGCAACATCACCACCGGCACCGAGCTCATACGCCGCACCTGCGGTGGCGAGGCTTTCGCCCTCACCTGCCCTCTCATCACAAAGGCTGACGGCGGCAAGTTCGGAAAGACCGAGAAAGGCAACATCTGGCTCGACGCGGAGCGCACTTCCCCATATCAGTTCTACCAGTTCTGGCTCAACGTCAGCGATGCGGATGCTGAGAAATACATCAAGATATTCACCATGCTCGAGCGTGAGGTCATAGAAGCCGCCATCGAAGAGCACCGCCAGGATCCGGGACGCAGGACGCTCCAGAAGCTCCTTGCAAAGGAGGTCACCATCATGGTCCACGGCGAGGCGGAGTACGACAAGGCCATCGCTGCATCCCAGATGCTCTTCGGCAAGTCCACCTCGGAGGACCTCCGCAAGCTCGACGAGAAGACCTTCCTGGACGTATTTGACGGAGTGCCGACCTTCGAGATTGAAAAGGGGAAGCTCCCTATGGGCCTACTCGACGCCCTGGCAGTGGAGACCACCATATTCCCTTCCAAGGGTGAGGCGCGCAAGATGGTGCAGTCCAACGGCTTCAGCCTCAACAAGGACAAGGTCACGGACATCGCCTACATGCTCAGCGACAAGGATATCATCGACGGCAAGTACATCCTCGCCCAGAAAGGCAAGAAAGACTACTATATCATAATCGTGAAATAATATGGACAAGCCTGCCAGCACAAGACAGCTCAAGGTGGCACGCGAACTCCAGCGCGACCTTGCCGAAATCATCCGCAGCAAGGGAATGGCGGTGTTCGGCGGAGCCATGGTGACCGTAAGCGAGGTCCGCATAAGCCCGGACCTCTCCATAGCCAAGGTCTATGTGAGCATTTTCCCTTCAGCCAAGGCGGAAAGCGTCATGGCGATACTGGAAGAGAACAAGAAAGTGTATCGCGGGGAGCTCGGCCGCAAGGTCGCCTCACAGCTGCGCATTGTCCCCGACTTGGATTTCTACCTTGACTCGACCCTTGATTATGCCGAGCATATAGAGGAACTGCTCAAGAAATAGCGGTCCTACTCCTTGCGTACAGTAGCAAAAAGCGAGATAGAAAGCCCTATCAGGGCGACTCCCACCGCAGTGGCCACGACATCTTTCAACTGAAGGACTACCGGGTAAGCCTGAATAAGGAAATTACCCGGCATTTTTATTATGCCGAACTTCTGCTGCAGCAGGGCCATCCCCACGCCTATGACAAGGCCCGCGGCAAGTCCGAGCAGGGAGATAAGCCAGCCTTCCAGCACGAATATCCTCTTGACCGTAGCATCCGTCGCCCCCATCGCCCGCAGCGTGTCGATGTCTCCCTCCTTCTCTATGATAAGCATCGAAAGGGAGCCGAAAATATTGAAAGCCACAATGATGACTACGAACACAAGGATAAGGAAAATGGCAAGTTTCTCGTAACGCATCATCCTGTACATGGCAGGATGCTGCTGATACCTGTCAAGCACCTGGAATTCACCGCTCAGCGACCTTTCCAGCGAAGCGCGGACCTTGGCGGCCGATTCGCCCGGCGCAAGCCTCAGTTCAAGTCCGGAGACTTCCTCGTCCAGTCCGAGCAGTTCCCTCATGTCCTCTATCGGAAGTATCATCAGCTCCGCATCCACATCGGAACTTATGCTGAACAGGCAGCACGGCCAGATACGGGCGGACTTGAGAGAAGATTCGGGATTGATGAGGTTGATATTCCTGCCACGTTCGGGATAATATATCTGCATGGGCTCCAGGAATCTCGGATGTATCCCCAGCGAATAAGCAAACGCCTCCCCGACCGCGGCATGCGGCATGCCGGCATCATGAAGTTTGAACTCCCCCTCGACCACATGCGATGCGAGGGATGTCGTGGACTCATAAACGAAATCCACACCCTTTGCCTTTGCTATCCCCTGGCGTCCGCCATAATTGACAAACACATTATCCTCCAGCACACTGCTGATGCTCTGTATCCTGATATCATCCATGAGACCCTCGAAAACTTCGCCCCGGGGGACGAAATACTTGCCGGAAGATGCAGTGATCAGTATATCAGGATCGAGGTCCGACAGATTGTCCTTGATTATGCGGTCGAAACCGTTGTACACGGACAGGATCAGGATCAGCGCAGCCGTCCCCACCGCCATGCCGACGGCACTGATCGCTGAGATCACATTGATGACATTATGTGATTTGCGGGCGAAAAGATACCTTTTGGCTATGTAGAGCGGCAGATTCATCAGTCTTCTTCTTCAGGAAGTTTCTCCCGTGCGGCGGGATTGATATACTTGTCGGCGTCACTGCGGAACGGGACGGTAACGTCCAGCACCTTTGTCCCCTCCTCCATCGGCACAAGATAGAAATCAGGACATTCGGCAGGGACCAGCAGCGCCTCGCCTTTACCGAAGACATATTCCGCATTCTTTCCGAGGATGTCGATCTGTACAGCTGCCTTTCCGGAAGCGCAGACATAAAGCACGAAGGACTCATACTCCCCGGAACGGCTCAGGAGCGCATCCTTCAGATTGACCAGGCTTACCTTGAACTGAGGGATGTCAACAAGCGCCCCTGCCGGTGCATTATCCGAAGAATATTTATGATAATCTATGAATTCCAGCGCATCTGTCATGCTGAGGGACTCATCAAACTCTTCGGTGGAGACTTCCTCACCCCATCCGCAGAGGCAGAAGTCCAGAGGTGAAGACTCGCTTATCTCTATTATCTCTATGTCTCCGGCGGCAGCATGCGGCGTACCCGGCGCGATACGGAAAGTCTGCCCTGCATGGGGGGCAATGACATTCATTATCTCCCCGGCGGAGTTGTCAAGACAACGGCAGTACAGCTCTCCCGCATCCGTATCCTTGCGGAAGCCCAGCATCACCCCGGCATCACGACCGGCACGCACGACGTACCAGAGTTTCTCCTTCCCAAGGAAATCATACCTTTCGGATGCCATGGAATCGTCGGGATGGACCCGGAGGGGCATCTTCCCGCTTACTTTCAGATATCTCACACAGACCGGGAACTGCCGTCCCCAATATTCAAACACATTGCCCCCAACGACACGGTCCATATACATATCCATGACCTCGCTCAAGGCGTTGGCCGCCAGCCATCCGTCATGGAGCAGCGAGTCCCTGTATCCGAGGTCTGCGAGGCAGAAGGTCTCGCTCCCCCAACTGTAAGTATCCTCCAGTCTGCAGAAGCGGAAAGGATACAATTTCTTTTCTTCGTCCATGCTGCAAAAGTAGGCAAAATTTCGCTATCTTTATAGTCATATGAAAGGTGTGAATATTTTTCTGGCGGACGGTTTCGAGGATGTCGAGGCCCTGGCCACCAACGACGTGCTCCGCAGAGGCGGGGTGCAGGTCAATCTGATAGCAGTTTCCGACGATCCCTTCGTCGTATCCTCCCATGGCGTTACCGTAGGTGTGGAATGCAGCATCAACGACATTGACATGGACCACAAGGGCACGGACTCCAGGGATGTGATGATTTTCCCGGGAGGGATGCCTGGCACCAGGAACCTTGCCGCATGCAAGCCGCTCATCAAAGCCATGAAGGAGCATTATGCAGCAGGAGGCACCCTGGCCGCGATATGCGCAGCTCCGGGTCTGGTCCTAGGGCAGCTGAAGGAAGAACTCGACGGCATCGAGTTCACCTGCTTCGACGGTTTCGAGGAATACGCGATGACATACGGTGCGGTATTCAATCCCAAGCCTGCCGTCACCTGCGGACGCATCATAACCGGGCGTTCAGCCGGACACGCGGTCTCCTTCGGACTGGCCATTCTCGAAAGGGTCAAAGGCAAGGAAGAAGCCGCCAAGGTGGATTATGCCATGCATCTTGATACCGAATAGGCCATGGCGGATAGCGTAAGGATTGACAAATATCTCTGGGCGATACGTGTCTACAAGACACGCAGCGACGCCACAGATGCCTGCAACGGCAACAAGGTAAAGCTGGGAGGGGTCAACGCCAAACCTTCCAAGGCGGTCAAGGTCGGAGACACCATCGAAGTGCACAAGGGCCCTGCGGCTTTCACATACAAGGTGCTGCAGCTCTCGGAGAACAGGATGGGCGCAGCCCTGGTTCCGGAATATGCCGAAAACCTCACACCCGAAAGCGAACTCGCAAAGTTCCACGCCCCGGTGGAGACCATAGTGCTCAAACGGGACCGCGGGACGGGACGTCCTACCAAGAAGGACCGCCGTCAACTGGATGAATTAATGGACTTCATGGATGAATAAGTCAAAAGTATTTTTCACCGACATGCGTACCAGGATGTACGGTGACGGGCTTACGCTCAAACTTCAGAACCTCATCAAGGCCGCCGGGATAGGCAGCATCGACATGGACGGCAAGTTCGTCGCCATCAAGATGCATTTCGGCGAATTGGGAAACCTGAGTTTCCTGCGGCCGAACTATGCCAGAGCCGTGGTGGACGTGGTCAAGGAACTTGGCGGGAAGCCGTTCCTCACTGACTGCAACACCCTCTATCCGGGATTCAGGAAGAATGCCCTTGAGCATCTGGAATGTGCATGGATGAACGGATTTACGCCATATACCGTGGGCTGTCCGGTCATAATCGGAGACGGTCTGAAAGGCACCGACGAAGTGGACGTACCCGTTGAAGGCGGAGAATATGTCAAGGCCGCCCATATAGGACGTGCCGTCATGGATGCCGACATCATCATCTCACTCTCCCACTTCAAGGGACATGAGGAGATGGGATTCGGCGGGGCGCTCAAGAACCTCGGCATGGGCTGCGGTTCCCGCGCAGGAAAGAAGGACATGCACAGCGCAGGAAAGGCGACAATAGATCCCGAACTCTGCCGGGGATGCCGCAAGTGCCAGGCACAATGCGCCAACGGAGGCCTTCTGTTCGACGAAGAAGCGCACAGGATGACCGTGACTGAAAAATGCCTCGGATGCGGCAGATGCCTCGGCGCATGCAACTTCGATGCTATTTCATTCGCCGACAACAGGGCCAACGACCAGCTGGGTTGCCGCATTGCGGAATACACCAAGGCCGTGATAGACGGTCGTCCGAATTTCCATATTTCACTTGTCATCGATATCTCCCCGAACTGCGACTGCCATGCTGAGAACGACGCCCCTATCCTCCCGGACATCGGCATGTTCGCCTCATTCGACCCTCTCGCCCTCGATCAGGCATGCGCGGACGCATGTCTTGAGGCAACTCCTCTGCCGGACAGCCAGCTTGGAGACAACATGCGCGACCCGGACTTCGTGGACCACCATGACAATTTCAAGAACTGCCGCCATACCATAGATTGGAAATCATGTCTTGAACATGCAGAAAAGATCGGTGTAGGCAGCCGAGATTACGAACTTATCAATGTAAACACCAGGAAATGATCTGGATAATAATGATTCTGGTGATGGTGCTTTCGCACATCGTCCAGGCCACCCTGCAGAGCAGGTTCAACAAATACTCGAGAGTCACATCCCCACGTGGCCTTACCGGCGCGGACATAGCCCGCCTAATGCTCAAACAGAACGGGATCAATGATGTGGATGTCTGCTCCATTCCGGGCAAACTCACCGACCATTTCGATCCGTCAAGGAAAGTAATCAACCTCAGCGAGTCCGTTTATGGCCAGGCAAGCATAGCAGCATGCGCGGTTGCGGCACATGAGACGGGGCACGCTGTACAGCACGCGACAGGATACGGACCGCTCCGACTCCGCACTGCCCTGGTGCCAGTGGTGACCTTTGCCAACAACACGGTGCAATGGGTGCTTCTGGCCGGGTGTCTGGCACTGCAACTGTTCGGACCGGGCCTGCTGTATGCCGGCATCGCACTCTTCGCGGCTACGGTATTCTTCAGTATCGTCACCCTACCTGTGGAGATCAACGCAAGCCAGCGTGCCGTGGCATGGCTGGAAGGAGCCGGGATTGTGGAAGGAGATACTAAAAGCATGGCAGCGGACGCACTCAAGTGGGCCGCATACACATACGTGATATCAGCCATAGGGTCGCTCGCAACCCTGTTCTATTACATCGGGATGGCTAACAGCCGCCGATAAGCTATTACGGTGGCGCTAGCCCACCAAACGATAGCCCACCAGGCGTTCGGTCACGACCACGACATCCGGATCCCTGGACAAAATCTTCCTCAGGTTCACAATGTGGACCTGCAGACTTCTGCATGAGAAGAAATCCGCATTCTTCCCCATGCCTTTGAGCAAGTCACAAGTCTTGACAGTCTCATTCATGTTGTTGGAAAGTGTCTCCAGGATGGAGGACTCCATGCCGGACAACTGGATTATCTCATCCTCCAGCTGGAGAGTGCGGTTTGACGGCTGGAATTCGAACTTGCCGATCCGGATCTTGCCGGAGAATTTGGCGTCAAAATAGTTCGTAGCAGCCTTTGCACGTGTTATGACTTCATCCACTGAAAAAGGTTTGCGGATATAGTCATTGGCTCCCGCTTCGAATCCGCTGATCGCCGAATTGACGGAAGTCATGCTGGTAAGCATGAAAATAGGAGTACGCTTGTCCGTCACGCGGATGGTCTTTACCATTTCGATCCCGTTCATTCCCGGCATTGATATATCGGCAATGATCAGACTCGGTTTGGCCGCATAATATTTCTCCAGCCCGGCTTCACCGTTAGAGGCGGTAACCACTTCGAAACCGTTCTGCTTGAATGCTTCTCCGAGAACGAACAGCATGTCCGTCTCGTCGTCTACAATAAGTATGGTCTTAACCATATGGGGTTAACTGTTTTTGGGAATAATTATTGAGAAGGTGGAGCCTTCACCGACAGTGCTTTCGACATCGAGCAGCCAGTGATGCAGATCCGCCACCTGCTTGACATAGTTGAGTCCTATGCCATATCCAGGAGTGGATGACAATTTCTCCACTTTATAATATCTTTCAAAAAGATGCTTGATCTTATCCTGAGGGATACCCATTCCATTGTCTTTGATGGATATGACCTCATTTGCAGGAGTATCGGACAAAGACACTTCGATATGGGGATTCTCCGGCGAGTACTTGATGGCATTCTGAAGGATGTTGCTGAGCATTTCATCAAACATCGTCTCATTGGCCTGTATCAATGTATCCGCCGGGGCATCGGTCTTGAGTTCGATGGCAATCTCAGGGAAAGCCAGTTTCGCCTGTTCCACAATGGCGCTCAATTTATCCATCACCTTGATATCCTTCTTTTCGAAATCATCAGTGAGGCCGGACAGTCTGTATGGCTTGAGAATTGATTTGACCTGGTCGGACAAATTGTTGGTCTGACGGCCGATTATTGCAAGATACTGCTTGCACTGCGGATCAGCATCATTCTGCTCCGCCTTGGCCGTCAACGCCTCAAGCGAAGCACTGATTATGGCCAGCGGGTTGTTCATGTTATGAGTGACCAGGTGGGTGAACTCCTCCTGGAGCTGTTCTGTCCTCTTTGCCTCTTTAAAGGAATTGAAAAGCTCTATGATTCCAAATACGATGATCAGGAATGCGGCCAGGGACAGCAGTACAAGTTCAAGAATGTTCTTCCACAAATATCCGAACAGACATGTGGAATAGACATATTTGGCTGTTTCTTTTCCATCAAGAGGAAGTTCGACGGTTGAATAGAATCCGAGCGCCCGCACCTTGAATCCGGGAGCGGCGGTCTTCTTATTGAAAGCCGTGGAATCCTTGAATACAAGTTCCAGCTGATAAGGTGAATCTATGCCCTTCGTTTTCAGGGATGATACAAGCAGAGAATCGAAAACTTCAATATCGACATCCTTCAGTCGCGTTGTGGCTTCGTTCAGAGCAGCCGTAATGGCTGAAGACAAATCTCCCTGCTTGACCGCATTCTTGCCGTGGAGCATCTTGTCGAAATCACCGTCCGCTTTCGGTTTTACCTTTCCGGTGGTATCCGGAATCCACCGTTTGGAAATATAGATCGTCGATCCATCCGTGTCATTCTTGCCGACAGGGATGGCAAACAGGGCACCGCTGGCCTTCAGTTCTTCCTCGCTGACCTTGTCGAACCTCATTCTTGCTTCCTGATAATTGGATGAGACCATCATTTCCTTGACGACGTCCTCATACTTTCGCTTCTCCTCCCGGGATATACGGAATATGAAAAATAGAAGTATCGCAAGAGATACCAGCAATATGCAGTCAGCCAAAAGCCTGTAAACGCTATTTGTTTTCATAGTTTATCTAAAACTTCTCAAAATTACGAAATAATATTGTCAAATTAAGCAATCTTAACAATTTTTAACATTTCTTAACATTCCGTCTGCAAGGTATCCTGATTCAAACAACACATCCCTCGAATCCGGAAGATGCGTTGTTTTGCAACATCTGTGTGGTTCCCGATGGATAGGCTGACCGGAAAAATCAGAACAAGGTGGGATGATTCTCCTCCAGCCCGGTAAGGATACGCTCCATGACGGCCTGGCGCATCAGTGCGGAGCGGGAAGACACCTTGAACCTGCGGCAGTACTCGTCTATTGCCGCAAGCTCCTTCTCGTTGAAGAAGACCGTCTTGCGGTAAATGCGCCTCAGCGAGGCCTTCTGTTTGTCAAGGTAGGCAGGGTCAACTCCCTGGCATTTATTCCGTTTCTTTGCCATAGGTGCTAATATAGTGAATTATTTCCTGAAGATTGACAACTTCAAGCCTTCTTCCTACAATTTCACCGTCTTCCAGCGCCACATACATCCTCGGAGTGCCGTACACCCCGTATAGACGGGCATAGTCGGAATCCATTTCCGGATCCCATAAATGTACCACACTCACATTGCGGTTGGTCACCTTGAACGCCCTGCGGAACTTGCGCCACGATGCCTTGTCGGAGCCGCAGTACACCGCATAGAGATTCATCGGAAAATCGACTTCAGAGAGCGCGCCCGGAAGCACCTGGGATTCCAGCCGGCACTTCGCGCAACTGGTATCATAAAAGAACAAAGTGCTTACCTTCCCCACCTCCGGGATGGTGACGGCACCACCGCACGGCTTGTACAGGCTCACTGCCGGCGCGGTCATGCCTATCAGCGTGTTCCTGTTGAAATTGGCGAAGCGCCACATCTCCATCTCCTCGAATTCGCTGCGCGGCTTGACAGGACCGTCCTTGAACCATTTGTCGTATATGTGTATTGCAACGGCCTCCTCACCCATAAGGCGGGCATGGCTGTAATGGTCATATATCTGCAGAGCGACATGCTGGCGCGTGAGCGAGTCGGTGCAGGTGCCTATCAGCGCATCCATCTCGGCATTCTTCACGTCAATCTCCTCCAGCTCGAGCGCGGAATAGAATTCCGTCAGGAGGCTGTCGAGAGGCTGGTACTTCACCACCTCGGACGTATCCGTCTGCGCCATGGCGTGCAGCGGTAGGATGAGAGCGGCGAGAAATGGAAGCAGGCGTTTCATTCTACAGGCGGGAGTATGACATTTGCCGGTTCGAAAAGAGAGGTGTCGCCATGGTGCTTGATGATGTCACGCACGGCTGATGATGATATGTGTGCGAATTCCTGGGCTGTAGGGATGATTATCGTCTCCACCTCCGGGGCGAGGCGCCGGTTTGCATCAGCAATCGCCCTTTCGTTCCCGAAATCGAGCATGTTGCGGACACCACGGACTATATGTCTGATACCGAGTTCGCGGCATATGTCCACTGTAAGTCCGTCGTATGATATGACCTTCACCCCGGGAATCCCGGCTGTCGCCTGCCTGATTATGTCTTCCTTCTGGTCGGTATTGTAGAATCCCCGTTTGTCCTGGTTGATACCGACGGCCACCACCACCTCATCGAACATGGTGAGGGCGCGGCTGAGGATATTCAGATGTCCGGCTGTAAATGGATCGAAAGATCCCGGAAATAATGCTATAGTTGCCAATTTATCGGAGTTTTTCCTTGTTGTGTCAATAATTCATTTGCCTTTGAGAAATGGCGGCATCCGAAGAAAGCGCCACGAGCCAGAGGAGATGGGTGCGCGGCCTCGAGGACATGATGCTTGCGGGAGTCGACCAGATCGCGCTTCGCCCTTGCATAGTTGCCCCAGAACAGGAACACAACGCCTTCGCGCTCGTCGGAGATCTTGCGTATCACCGCGTCCGTGAAGCGCTGCCACCCTATCGCACCGTGAGAGGTCGGCTCCCCGGCACGCACAGTCAGCACTGCATTGAGAAGAAGCACGCCCTGCTTCGCCCAATCTTCGAGATTAGGACGCCCGGACATCTGTATGCCAAGGTCGCTCTCAATCTCCTTGAATATATTCTTGAGGGAAGGAGGTGCCGGCACTCCGTCCGGGACGGAGAATGAAAGTCCCATGGCCTGACCGGCCCCGTGATATGGATCCTGCCCGAGTATGACCACCTTCACCTGATCCAGCGGGCATAGGTCGAAGGCCCGGAAGATCTGCCCTCCCGGAGGATATATGCGCGCTCCCCTCGCCTTCTCTTCGTGCAGATACGCAGAAAGCTCCGCAAAGTAAGGTTCATCGAACTCACTCTGCAGGGCTTTCCGCCAGGATTCTTCTATGTTTACTTTCAAAATATGAAATCTATTACATCCTTTATCGTCTGTACATAGTGGAACTCAAGTCCCTTGATATATACTTCCTTTATGTCTTCTATGTCTTTCCGGTTGTCCTCCGAAATGACTATCGTGGTGACACCTGCACGTTTTGCGGCAAGTATCTTCTCCTTTATGCCGCCTACCGGAAGCACCTTTCCGCGAAGGGTCATCTCACCGGTCATCGCCAGTCCCTTCCTGACTGACTCACCGCGCAGCGCACTGACCATCGAGCTCACCATCGTGATGCCGGCAGAAGGGCCGTCCTTCGGAGTGGCTCCTTCAGGCACGTGCACATGGATGTCCTTTGAAGCGAACTCCTCAGAAGTGACCCTGGCCATCTCAGGATGCGCCTTGATGTACTGGTATGCTATGGTGGCGGACTCCTTCATCACATCTCCGAGGTTGCCTGTCATGCTCATGGCTCCCTTGCCGTTGGATACGGAACTTTCCACGAAAAGTATCTCCCCTCCCATCTGGGTCCAGGCAAGACCGGTAACGACGCCCGGTGCCTCATTCCCCTTCTGGAGGTCGTGGAAATTGGTCGGAAGGCCAAGGTACTCCTTGAGATGCTCCGGCTTGATGACTGCAGGATACTCCTGCTCCATCGCTATCTTCTTTGCAGTGACACGGGCTATCTTCGCGACCTGCTTCTCAAGCCCGCGGACTCCGCTTTCATGAGTGTAATCGTCAATGACATGCTTGAGGGCGGCCTTGTCGATCCTGAGCGCCTTCCTGTCGATTCCGTGCTCCTCCAACTGCTTCGGGACAAGGAATTTCTTCGCAATCTCCATCTTCTCCTCGGCCAGGTATCCGCTCACGTTGATGAGTTCCATACGGTCAAGAAGGGCCGGCTGGACAGGGGATATGCTGTTGGCCGTAGTAATGAAGAGCACGTTGGAGAGGTCGTAGTCTATGTCAAGGTAGTTGTCATGGAAAGCACCGTTCTGCTCCGGATCCAGGGCCTCGAGGAGGGCTGACGAAGGGTCGCCCTTGAAATCGGATGACAGTTTGTCAATCTCGTCGAGCACGATCACAGGATTGGATGTGCCGGCCTTTGCTATGCCATTCAGGATACGTCCGGGGAGGGCGCCGACATAGGTCTTGCGGTGTCCGCGGATCTCGGCCTCATCGTGCATGCCGCCAAGTGCGACACGCACATACTTGCGTCCCAGCGACTTGGCTATGCTCTTCCCGAGGGAGGTCTTACCCACGCCCGGAGGGCCGTACAGGCAGAGAATCGGAGATTTCATATTCCCCTTAAGTTTGAGTACGGCAAGGTACTCTATGATGCGGTCCTTGACTGTGTCGAGACCATAGTGGTCATTGTCCAGCACTTTCTGGGCATGGGCCAGATCAAGGTTGTCCTTGCTCATCTCGCCCCATGGAAGGTCCAGCATGAATTCCAGATAGTTGTACTGCACGCTGTAGTCAGGGGAAGACGGATTGAATTTCTCAAGTTTCGCAAGTTCCTTCTCGAAGGTCTTTGCGACTTCCTCAGGCCATTTCTTGGCAGCGGCTCGCTCACGGAACTTGTCGAACTCCTCTGCATCGTCCATGCCCAGCTCCTCCTGGATGGTGCGCAGCTGGTTGTTGAGGTAGTACTCCCTCTGCTGCTGGTCGATCTCAGTCTTGACCTTGGCATTGATCTCCTGCTTGATCTTCAGAAGTTCCACCTGTGTGTCAAGT
>JAZRXV010000026.1:0-3976 GCA_045600405.1 Candidatus Cryptobacteroides sp. | reverse complement strand
CTGCAGTTCAGCGTGAAGGTGTTTGACAATGGCAAGGTGGTGGCTTCCTCGACAGCGAAGGCATCCACCCCGATGCCAGTGACCGTTCCGGTGAAGGAGGCCAAAAGCTGGTCTCCTGAGAATCCCTTCCTGTATGACATTCTGTATGAAGTGATTGACAAGGATGGAAAAGTCATCGATGAGGTCAAGTCATACGCCGGTATGAGGAAGGTCCATATCGAGGGCAACAGGCTTTTCCTGAACAATGAGCCGGTGTACCTCAGATTCGTTCTCGACCAGGGATTCTATCCGGACGGTGTATGGACCGCCCCGACTGATGCTGAATTGAAGGCCGACATCGAGAGGAGTCTGGCCGTCGGTTTCAACGGCGCGAGACTCCATCAGAAGGTGTTCGAGGAGAGGTTCCACTACTGGGCAGACAAACTCGGCTACCTCACCTGGGGCGAGAGCTCGAGCTGGGGTCTTGACGTCAACAACGAGCTTGCCGCCCGCAATTTCGTGACCGAATGGTCCGAGATAGTGGTGCGTGACCGCAATCACCCTTCAATCATTGCGTGGACCCCGTTCAACGAGACCTGGGGCAGACCGAACGTTGCTTGCGGAGGTGACGCCGCCATACATCATGACAGGCTCCTGACGGATGTCTACAACCTTACCAAGAGCCTTGACTACAGACCTTGCCATGACACCAGCGGCGGATACCATGTGGTCACTGATCTCTGGTCCTGGCATAACTACAATCAGGACCCTGACGGATTGAAAAAGGATCTTGCCCTCAAGGAAGGCGGCAAGGTGCCTACGCTCAGTGAAAAGAACGAGTGTCCATACAGCGGACAACCGTATTTCCTTGATGAGTACGGCGGAATCAAGTGGATAGTCGAGCAGTTTGCGGAGAACAGCTGGGGCTATGGCAAGGGACCTGTCTCCCTTGAAGAGTTCTATGACAGGCTTTCCGGCCTTACCGATGCCATATTGAGTTTCGATTATATCAGCGGATACTGCTACACCCAGCTCACCGATGTGGAGCAGGAGCAGAACGGCATCTATACATATGACCGCAAACTGAAATTCGACGCCGGCAAGCTCAAGGCAATATTCGGGAAGGACCCTCAGTAATCATAAACGATGAAAAAGAAAAGATCCGGTCAGGCGCAGCCGCGCAAAAGAAGGACGTCCTCCAGGAAGATATACCCGCAGTATGTCGGCAAGGTGCAGATGTCCCGGGAGGGCTTCATCTTCGTCATGGTGGACGGACAGGAGGATGACATCTTCGTGAAGGCCTCCAAGACGAGACATGCCCTCAACGGAGATATGGTGAGAGTTGCCGTAACGCATGAGAAGAGCGGAGGCAAGCGCCGTGAGGGAGAGGTTGTGGAGATTGTGGAGCGCTCGACCCGTCCTTTCGTCGGATTCCTGCATCTTGTCGGTGCGCAGGCATGGGTTCTCATGCAGAGCAAGAGCATGCCTTATGACATAGAAGTCGATATTGACGGAGCTCTCGCCATGGGAGCGAAGTCCGGTATGAAGGTGGCCGCCGTGGTGGACCGCTGGGACCGCAAGGATATCAATCCTTTCGGACACGTGGTCGATGTGCTCGGCGAGCCGGGAGAGAATGAGACGGAGATGCATGCCATCCTTGCCGAATTCGGCCTTCCATACAGGTTCGAGAAAGAGGTGGAGCATGCCGCTGACCGTATCTCCGAGGAGATTACGGCAGATGACATGAAGGGCCGCAAGGACTTCAGGGATACTTTCACATTCACTATCGACCCGGCGGATGCCAAGGACTTCGATGATGCGCTGAGTTTCCGCAAACTGCAGAACGGTGACTATGAAGTGGGCGTACATATCGCCGACGTGTCATATTATGTCCAGCCGGGATCGCCTGTGGACAAGGAGGCCAGGGAGCGCGGTACGTCCGTGTATCTGGTCGACCGTACTGTCCCTATGCTCCCGGAGAAGCTCTGCAACAAACTCTGCTCGCTCCGTCCCGATGAGGACAAGCTGACATTCTCCGCTGTGTTCGAGGTATCGCCTAAATGCGAGATACGCTCCCGCTGGATAGGCCGCACTGCCATACGTTCCAATGCCCGTCTGGATTATGGACAGGCCCAGGAGATAATAGAGTCCGGGGAGGGGAAGGACAAGACACTGACCGAGGCCGTACTTACCCTTCACGGTCTGGCGTCCATACTCCGCGAGAACCGCTTCAAGCAGGGGGCTATCAATTTCGACCGTCCGGAAATGAAGGTCGAGGTCGATGAGAAGGGAAAGCCGCTGCGAGTGTATCAGAAATTCTCCAAGGAAGCCAACTGGCTCATCGAGGAGTTCATGCTGCTCGCCAACAGGACCGTGGCCGAGTTTGTCGCGACCGGTGAGAAGATGAACGGAGTGGCCGCCAAGAATGCCAAGACCTTTGTCTACCGTGTGCACGGGGAGCCGAATTATGAGAAACTCGAGGGCCTGCGCGGCTTTGCATCCAACTTCGGATACAAGATGGGTGAGTCCAACAGCGGCAAGAGCGCTGCCGAGTCTTTGAGGGTGCTGCTCGGATCCGCCAAGGGGAAACCGGAGTACGATGCATTCGAGAACATAGCCCTGCGCTCGATGGCGAAGGCCGTCTACAGCACGGACAATATAGGCCACTACGGACTGGCATTCCGTTTCTACACGCATTTCACATCCCCTATACGGCGTTATCCTGACCTTATGGTCCACCGCCTGCTGGCAATGTATCTTGCAGGCAAGGAAAGCCAGAAGAAGGAGAAGTTCGAGGAGGAGTGCAAGCATGCATCGGAGAGGGAACTTGTGGCAGCCGATGCCGAGCGCACGTCTGTGAAATACAAGCTCGTCGAGTTCATGCAGGACAAGGTTGGCCAGGAATTCGACGGCTCTGTGTCAGGCATCACGGAATGGGGCATGTACGTTGAGATCGAGCCTACCAAGATTGAGGGCATGGTCCCACTCCGTGAGATCCGTTCTGACTTCTACGATTTTGACGAGGCCCATTACAAGCTCGTCGGACGCCGTACCGGACGTGTCTTCCACCTAGGGGACAAGGTGCGTATCAAGGTCAAGAACGCCAATCTCGAGCAGAGGATACTCGATTATGAACTAATAGAACAAAACCAATAGAATTATGGCAAACGCTAACACATTCTTCGCATTCATGGCCGGAGCACTGACTGGTGCCGCCATCGCGATCCTTACTACTACGGACAAGGGTGAGAGGGTGCTGGAAAAGGTGAAGAACAAGGGTGATGAGTGGCTGGATGACGGCCGCGAGATCATATCCAAGGGTCTTGACTCCCTCGAGAGGGCGCTTGAAAAGAACGAAGACGACCCGTTCGGGGCTGAGGAGGCTTGATGATGAACGGCAAGGCGTATTTCGAGGACCTTGCGTCCGAAGTGAAGAACTATGCTGACCTCAGGGTTGACGAACTGAAGCTCAAGGCCACCAGCGGTCTTTCGCTGGCCCTTGGGCAGGTTCTGTCGATGCTCCTCATAGTGGCCGTGCTGGTGATGGTCCTGGGCCTGATCGCCTATGCCGTCATCCAGTGGATAAATTCGGCACTGGGTGCTCCATGGGGAACCCTTATCATGTGTGTCGTGTTCATCATAGCCCTTGTGGTGCTGATTGCATTCCGCAAGAAGATGTTCCGCAACATGTTCGTCAAACTGTTTATCGATGTATTCTACGATCCGGAGGAAGATGAGCAGCAAGTACAATAAAATCAGGACCGCCGATGAATTGCAGGCGGCGATTGAATCTGTCCGCCGTGAGATCAAGGGTGAAGGGAAAGTGCTGTCACTCAAATACCGTGGCCTGAAGGAGCATTACAGCCCTGTGAACATGGTGACCGGTCTTCTGAAGAAGAATACCAACTACAACAACTGGGTGGATGTCAGCCTGAGGGTTGTCCGTCTGCTCAGGAGGAAGATATCAAAGAATCCTTACGGGATCTGAAAGGGAAGG
>JAZRXV010000025.1:0-38762 GCA_045600405.1 Candidatus Cryptobacteroides sp. | reverse complement strand
CTCATCATCTCAGCAAAGACCGAATCGGAGATTGCAGAAATGGAGGATTACGATGACAGGCAGATGTTCCTTGAAGAAATGGGCCTCGAAGAGTCAGGCGTAGTGCGTCTTATCCAGGGAGCATACCACCTGCTGGGGCTCCAGACCTTCTTCACCGCCGGTGCCGACGAGTGCCGTGCGTGGACCATCCACAAGGGGGACAAGGCTCCGAAGGCAGCCGGTGTGATCCACTCCGATTTCGAAAAAGGATTCATACGCGCCGAGGTCATCAAATATGAGGACTTCGTCAATTACAAGTCCGAATCCGCCATACGCGCCGCCGGAAAGATGGGTATTGAAGGTAAGGAATATGTCGTCAAGGACGGCGACATCATGCACTTCCTTTTCAATGTATAGGTCCTACCGGTAAACCTTTATTGTAATCGGCCCCTTCAGGCCGGACGGGAGAAGGCCTCCTTCATCCTTCTTGTCCCTGAGCAGGCTGTTGTGAAGTGTGGTGGCCACCGTCACTTCAAGTACATTGCCTTTTTCAAGCAGGTACCCCACCGGCAGATCGGTATCGTCATGCCAGATTGTCCCGAGATACTTCCCATTCAGCGAAACGCCCGCCACGGCGCTCAGTGACCCGGGATTGATCGCCATTTTACCGCCACCGGCCAGGTCCCCGGGAGCATCGAAGATTATCCTATACTCGACGAATCCGCTGAAATAACGTTTGTTGTCATCTGCCATTCCAGTCAATGATGGCAGATAATTGCAATGGAATGTCAGTTCCGGCTCTTCGTATAGCGGACGGAATTTGATCTCAACGTCCGTGTCAAGTATCTGCACCGAATCTCTGACGACAGGGAGCGCGGGGGCGCAGGAAGTGTCGTTGAACACCACAAACAGGCTCTGGCCCGGTTTGAATGCAATCCTGACCATCGTTCTGCCGTCGCCGGGATATGTCCACTCCTCAGGGGCATACACTTCTCCTGTCTCCGGATCCCACAACTCCGGAATCCTGCCTGAAAGTCTGAAGAAGAAATCCGTATGCACATAATCCTCTGAATGATTGAATACAAGATATGCATCCTGGCAGTCAAGCCTCTTGTGAATGAAACGGAACTTGCCCGCCGCATCCGCCACGGCAAAATCAGGACAGATGTCGAACGGTATCGTCTCCCCGTTCCTTGCATGGTATATCTCAACTCCGGAGGATTCCAGTTCCCGCAGCTTTCCCTTTGTCCTTTCCTCCAGCATCACACCTTCAGGTATTATCAATCTCCGGAATCCTTCCTTCTTCATCCTGCCCAGATAGGAGAAATCGCATGCGTTAGCCCTATACCCGAAAGGCACGTCACTGTGGGTCAGCTGGAGCGGGAAGTTCTCGGTGTACTGGTCACCGAGATAATACAATGCATCCACAACAGGTCTGCCATGCTGGAGCACATACTGCATGCGCGCATGGTATCCGCCCCATGAAGAAGCCATTGTCCACCACGGATTATTCCTGTTGAAATTGCCGCCGAAAGTGTCCATCAGGGTCAAACCCGGCTGCATGTCCAAAGGCTGGTGCACACAGGTATGCAGGACGAACTGATTGATTCCCGCACAGTAGGCCGCATCACCGAACCATTTCAGCAATTGCGGCGTTTCGCTGAAATTGTCATAGCACGTATATGCCTCCGCCCCTATCACCTGCTTGTCATAGATCAGGGATGCATCTATGGCAAATTCATCGAAAAGGAATCCTTCCCGGTCGAACAGGGGCTGCCCGTCAGGACCATTATACGCCCAGAATTCCGTCATAGGCATATCGCAGATGGCATTCGCCTCCAGGGCATCCGCAGCAGGATATTCCATGGAATTGCCGTATATCGGCTCCGCATGCATCTTCAGGCCCGCAGCGTGACAGAGATCGGCGAATTTCTGATAGTAATTCCTGTTGATGAGGTCAGCTATGGTCTTCTGGAAATCATGAAGGAATGCCGCCGTCTCCTCCTGCCCATCCACAATTCCACCGCATAATGCAGGTATCCAGGATTTCAGGGAATACCCGTTCAAGGCCTCGAATTCCTGAGGGAATCTGCTGGTCCAGTTGGTATAATGGCACTCCCAGCTGTCAATCAGCAGGAACTCGAAAGACTTGCCGGTATGCGGACCTGCGGCCCTGACCAATTCAGCAGGGAAATGATTGAAATGACATTCCACGGCATCCGGGTCCATCTTGTCGCACTCCAGTCCCGTGCCCTCAGGCGTCGCAGGACTGTTGACGGACCCGGTGGAAGTATAGCCGAACCTGACTATCGTCCACCCACCCTCGGGCACTTTCCACTTCAGATGACCGTCAGTCCCCATCAGGGCGGTAAGGTCCACCACCGACGACCTGTCAACAGGGGTTGCATCCTTCATGAAGACAGGATCCATATCGCGTATGCCTGTCGGCATGACGTTCGAAGTAAGATGAAGGAAATTGCTGAATGCGGGAGCATATGACGGACATCCACCCTCCTCCAGCAGTTCCAGTTCCGAAATCCGGACATCGTCATTCCGGCAGACAAATTCATAGACCGATGACCGGGAAGCATTGACGCTTGTGCAGATCATCCTGTTGGCTCCATTGAAATCCAGCACGTGGCCCCGGTGTTCAAAAGAAACAGTACCTCCGTTGGAATTCTGGTCATACCTCATGAGGGCTACGGATGAGAATTCAAAAGGTTTATTCAGGCGTATGCTTATCACATCGCCCTTTTGAAGCGTCACATAACTTTTCGGGTTGCCGTCGGAAAGGATTCCACCTATACGGACGCCATTGACCTTGACAAGCGGACGGGCACTGAGGTAAGGTGAGACTTCCTCCATTTCAGGGAAGGCGACAACAGCCCAGTCCCTGTAGAAGCCCTGCTCTGACACCGGTTCGGGAAGCACTACATCCAATGTCCGTCCTCCTTTCACATGGACACTGCTCCAGGTATATGTCTTCATTGACATTTCCGGACTTATCCAAGGACCTCCGCTGGCGCTCCATCCGTCACAGTTATGCACTCCTATCCTCATCCCGAGGCTGTCCGCCACATCCAGGGCAAACCTGAACATGCCGAACCACTCATCCGTTGCGAAATCCACCCTTGGGACATATTGCCTGGAACCGGAGACATTGAGGATTGTCGCCCTCTTTATACCGTTGGCATGCATGGATTCCAGATCCTTGCGTATCCCGTCGCGGCTGATGTTGCCGTTCTGCCAGTGCCACCAGCTATCAAGGCCGTACACGGAGGTATCGGGATGACGGAAATCATCCCTGCTAATGCTGTCCTGAGCCTGTAAGACCAGAGGCGCAAGGGTCAGCACCGTCAACACCGTACGAAGAATGAATCCGCTCATCTACTCTTCCGTCAGAATCTTCACAGGGCCGATGAGACCGGCATGAGGAGTGCCGCGATATGGAGAAGGAATTGTCCCATAGTGGTTGGCCAGAGTGCTGTACACAAGCACCTCGATATGATTGACACCGGCATGGACATATTCTGAAATATCAGTACGGTAAGGACTACCGATAAGGACCTTCGGCGCACTGCCATTGACAGTCACTTCGCAGGTCGCATCGACTTCTCCGAGATCCAGTTCGACAACGGAACCTACGTTACCTATCGTGATGTCCTTCGAGTAACGCACTGCTCCCGAATAGAACTTGAGCGCACCCTGCTCAGTCCAGTCGCCCTCCGGCATACGGCCTCCGCTGCACTCCATCCTGACAGGTTCTTCGAAAAACGCCGGCCCCGGATAGCCGGCAAGAGGGGTTCCCGTCAATGTGACCGTGCTTATCCCCGGATTTACATCAGATATTTTCAGGCTGTACCCCGAGCCGGTTTCCGTCAACTGCACAGGCCGGCCGTCAACCAGCACTTCGTCTATGGAACCGTTGACCATGAGCGTCATGTCCGTCGTACCAGGAGCCGTCTCGAACTGATAATGCCATTTCTGAGGCGCTGCGGCGACATCATAGGCCAGATGAGGCGTGCCGTACCACCTTGATGCGACAATCTCATCGTACATGCCCCTGTCCTGCGGCAGAGGGGCAGATGCAGGATAAAACATCACCATGCTCCTGTCCCTGAGATCAATGGAATCGCACCTCAATTTTTCGAGACTGTAATCCGCCTTCTTCGTATCCTTATACGCGATAACGAGCTCGTGTATGCCCTCCTTCAGTTTCAGGACACCGGCTTCAGCTGCCGCCCCGTCCAAAAGTATCCTATATGGCGTTTCACCCTCAACCAGCATGCGGTACTTGCCGGTCTCAGGCACGATGACACTGGTGCGGAACACCTGATGCATCCCCTGGTCAAGGATCAGGAAGCGGTGATCGACACGGGACTTCAAACCATGATAGCCCTGGCTTCCGGGACTATCCGGCACACCGTACTGCCATGACCATACATATGGAGCCCAGCGTGCCTTGTCGAGGCCTGATGCAAGGAATGCATCCAGATTGATGCTGCTGTCTACATTGCATGTGAGCATATACGGTCCGAAGCCATAGATATCCTGAGGGATATCGTTCCAATTGACGGCATTGATATCGGTGAAGTACCTCATGTCCCTGGCTTCCACACCGATGAATCCGTCAGAAGCCGGAAGGCGGAAATCGCCCCATTTGTTGTTCATCGTCGGGATGAATGTCACATTCCAGTCACCGCTTATCCTCTGCTCCGTGGCCTTGCCCTTTTCATCGATATCGTCTCCTGCCACCGGCTTTCCCGGTGAGAACACGACAAGCATTGAATTCCCGTTTTCTCCATTATACCGTATCCAACTGCCTTCCGCATCGGTCTCCAGGACATTCAACGGCTTGAAGGTGCCATCCATGGCATTCCATTCCTCTGCCATGCCGTGAGCACGGAAATACATCCTGTCACCGTCTTCGACATTCATCACCATATAGACGTCCCTGTCTCCTATCCTGCGATGAAGGACACGTCCTGCATCCTTTCCTGTCTGGAAATCGGAATTAATAAGCTTTCTCACGCTTGCAGGGGCATCTTCAGGCCGTCTCAACACGACAGGGTCCAAAGCCATGATGTCTTCCATGACATCTCCCACAGCAAGCACTATTCCTCCGGCGGCACGGAATTCCCGTATCTTCTCCAGAGACTCGGCGTGCATGGCCTTGGTGTCCACGAACACAAGCACCTTGTATGTCTCTCCGGAGACGGTCAGGCTCGCATCCTGTACTGAGGCTTTCTGAAGTGACTGATAATCTATGAAATCATAGTCCAGCCCATGAGCGCTCAGAGCATCGGATACCTTGAAGGTACTTTCGGCATCCGTGCCGGGAACCGCCTGCATTGTCTCCGTAGGATACATCAGCGCTATATCGCAGACATGGTCTCCCTGGCTGAGCAGGAAGCACATCCTTTCCGCATATTTCAACCACAACTTCATATGCGGCCAGTAAGGCATCCTGAAGTGGAAGCAAGGTGGAGCCCACTCCCACCATCCTCCGTGGGTGCTGTAGTACAGACCGTGCATGCAAAGCAGGTTTCCTCCCGCTATGATATGATGGTCAAGCTGGGTCTTCAGCAACGCTCCGTTGGCATCCCATCCCATGCTGTGGAAAGCCTCCAGCCATGTGCGCGGACGCTCGTAGAGATGGGCGATACTGCTGGACACCTTGGTCTGGCGGAAACTGCTGCCGCGCGCCGGAGCATCGTTGCCCGGAGCGGTAAACCAGCTCGTCGCCCTGAAATAATCAAGATACTGCAGAGGCCTCAATCCCCGTCCCTCCTGGTCGCAGCCGTATATCAGGCCCTTATCGGCATTCCATTCGTAAATAGGCTTGAAATACCTTTCTTCTGACAATTGCGTGAGGACCTCGGCATAGTCCAGCCTGACCTTCGCTGCCTGTGCATCTATCCCTGCCTCGTCATCGATGAAAAGCTTGCCGAGCAGCGGGACTATGTCATAGCCCTTCCTCTTCTTGAACTGTGCAGGCATGTCCTCGCTCCACGAACGGAGTTCCAGCCCATATTGGAGTTCATCCTGGAAGAAATAGTTCATGCCCTTGAGGCCTTCGGCGTCCATGTGGTCCACGAAAGGCTGGAAATACTTTGCAACAATCTCCTTTCCGAATTCAGGATGAAGCCATGGCGCAGGGGCCGTGCAGATGTAAGTGGTACTGTCCTTGTCGCGGGAAACCATTGTCAGCGCTGTTTGAGGCTTCTTATCCCTGTTGCTGACTTTCACTTCGACAAGCTTCCCCTGATATTTCTTGAACTGCTCACTGTTAAGGATGTCGTCTATGAACTCCCCGTTCTTCGGCCATGCCACCACATAATCGTCCATGCCGAGGCCTATTCCCTTCTTGGCACAGCTGGCGGAGAATTCATTCCATATCTTCCACCACTGCTCCGACATCACACGCGGTTCTCCGCCGCTGACACGCCCGCACGGGCCATGGCCGGCGGCATTCAGTTCGATATCAACTCTGGCATCCGTGTGATTATAACTCACGTTGAGACCGTCCGTCGATGCATCCGAGAGTATCTCAAGCTGCTCCTCAAGCCTTTCGATGTCCAGCGGATCACCTGTCCACCAGTAGAAAGGCACGTTGCCGTAGCCCTTCGGCGGATTCTGGAAGCATCCCTTCAAATCGGAAATATCATCGTGTCCCGGCCATCCTTTATATGCCTGGCTCTGCGCCAAGGCATCATTCCGGCCGGACAAAACGGCGGCAATGGTCAGCACCGCCACCAGCAAGCGTCCGTGTCTCATATTAAAGAATGTTATTTAGAAAGGGAAAGTTAAGAATTTAACCGGACATTTTCAATTCAATCCCGGTTGATGTCCATGAAACTGCCGAAAAGAGTCCTTATGCATGAGGCATAGGATACGGCCTTGTTGGCGGTATCCCGTTTGTCATCTCCGGCCTCCAACGCCCTGTATAGAGATATGTTATCCTCTCTGGTGACGATTTTCTTGTCATCATCCATGATGGTCACAGAATAATTGATCATGTCACCGTCGGACAGATAGCCGAGTTTCCTGCACGAATACCAGATTCCCCCCAGCATCTCGTCGTTCTCATTCAGGAAGAATGACAACTTATCCCCATCAAACATGAACTCCTGATAAAACCTGGTCCCACCTTCATTATTGTTTACGGTCGATATCTTGGCTATAACCGGTTTGTTGTCAGCGGCAAAACCATAAACCTCGATATTGGAGGTCTGGCGGACAGCGCTGCCCGGGACACCGCATGACATATTGAAAACGGCTCTGGCAGTATATCTTTTTTCCCTCAGTTCTGACGAGAAGAACCGGCTTTCATTGTATTTCTTGCGTATCGCCCATGTCTTGGCCAGGGATGCCGGTCCTGCGGCACATTCCAACCCGGAATCACCGAAACCGAGCCCTGCCCTCACTGCAGCACGGAACGCAGCTGCATATGTGGATCCGGATCTCAATATTTCTCCATAGTCGGAGCCATCTGAAACATCAAATGCTCCTGTCGCAATCTCCAGAGGATATTCAGTGCCATTCCCATCCGTTATGGACACCGTATAAACCGATAAAGAGTCACCCGCGAAATCATACTCGGACTCCATGAACAGTTCAATGCCTTTCCGCCAGTTGCTGACACGCCTCCTGCAACTGATCACTTCCATGGTTTCCCTGTCATAATCAAAACTGTCGACATACCATGAGTCCAGGATATTATATCTATTGACAGCACTGGTAAGTGTCATTTCCCTTCCAGTCCCGAAATCCTTTATTCCGGATTTTGCCGCGGAATAGGCGCTTGCATCGTAATCTCCGGAAAAGACTATCGATTCGTTCTGAAAACCCTGCGGGGAAAGGACACGGCTCAATTCCACCCTGATATCAACGGGACAGATGACATTCTGCCCCATGGCCGTAGAAGCACTCAGGATTGATAGGATTGCCAATGTAAGGAATGTGAAGCTTTTCATGCCGATAAAAAACGCCGCAAGAAAGACATTCTATGGAAATAATACAACAACATCCACAAAGTTTAACATTATTTAACATTCCGACTGCCTTTCCAGACACACACTCGATGGAACACTACCTCCAGCGCAACGTCATGCCGGACCTGATCCGGCATCCCCAGCAGATTGCGGGTCAGGCCCGCAATGACGGAAGGGGAAGCTCGCAATGACGGAAGGGGAAGCTCGCAATGACGGAAGGGGAAGCCCGCAATGACGATGAGGCATGACAAAAAAAAGGAGCGGCAACGCCAACTCCTTTTCATATAGTGTCAGATAATCCTAGAAGAATCTTGCGCGGTTGTCAACGACGCCAGCGTTCTCCATCATGACAGGGAGAATATACTGGGTTGCATACTGGGCCTTCTGCTGAGCCATCGTCCTGGCATCATCCTCGGTGTAGAACTCACCGGTCTGCTTGTCAGAAACCTTGAACACATAGACACCCATCTGGCCTGCGACAGGACCGGTGATGACACCTTCCTGTGCCTTGGCTGCAGCACCGATGAAAGCCGGCTCAAGGGCTACAGAACCCATGGTGGCGAAAGAAACGCTCTCCCTGCTCTCAACGACTGTACCAAGAACGGAAGCGATAGCCTCAAGGTCATTGAGACCCTTGATCTTCTCAGCGACCTCAGCCTTCTTGACATCCTTGAGCTTCTCGGAATAAAGCATGTTGCTGATGCTGGAAGCGACCTGCTCTACAGGAGCATAACCCTCCTTATGAACCTCCTTGTTGGCAACGACAAAGAAATAGTTGTTGTTGACTGTAAGGATGTTGGAAGCCTTGCCCTTCTTGTTGTCGAATGCCCAGCGGGTAACCTCCTTGGCATTCTCAATTGAACCGTAATTGGCTGTAGCCTCGGTGATGCTCAGAGCATGTGAGTAGACCTTGGTTGAGTCAAGAGCCTTCTTGTATCCTTCATATGTCCCTGCAGTGAGGGTTGCGAAGGTGTTGGCCTTTGAGTAATACTCATTGAATGTCTCCTTGCTTGCAAGGGCGGTCTTGCTGAGGATGGCAACCTGCTTCTTGGCGATAGGGGCAGTCTTGTCAGTGACAAGGACCACATGGGTGCCATACTGTGTATCAAGGATGAACGGCTGGCCGACATTCGCAGTCATGACTGACTCGAATCCCGGGATCATGTAGGTCTGGGTCATCCAACCGATTGCACCGACCTCACCGTCAGCGGAAGAACCCTGATCGACGGAATTGGCCATTGCAAGGCTTGAGAAGCTTGCACCCTTGTCCTTGGTGACTATCGCAAGAAGGCTGTCTGCAGCATGCTTTGCATTGTCACCCTGAAGGAGAATATGCTTTACATATACTGAATCCGGAATCTGCTTGGTATCCATCACACGTGCAGCGAAGAACTCGTTGCCTGAACGGATGACAGGGGTAACCTCGCTTCCTCCGAATACCGCATCGTTGAGCTCGGTGTTGACAGTGTTGAGTTCACCTGCCTTGTACCAGTAGTCGGAGAGAGAACGCTCGGAGTTCTTGAGAAGGAAGGTCTTCATGTTGTCAGTAGATACGAACTCGTCATAAACCTCCTTGACAGAAGCCTCGGTGGCGGTGATATCCTCCTCTGAAGGGACAACCTCGAAGACTACGTATTCGATGTCACGGCCGGCCTTCTGCTTGAAGAAATCCTTGTGTGCATTGTAGTAATCACGGATCTCGTTTGAGCTGACCTCGATTGAACTGTCCCTGCCGGCCATAGGATACATGGCCAGGACATAGTCGATGTTGGCGGTGGTGTTGCCGGCTGCTACCTCATCAGCGATCTGGAGGGCGTTGGCGATATTGGAATTCGCAAAGAGTGAAGAATACTTAGAGGTGAATTCCTGATAATAGACTGAATTCTGGAGATAGTTCCAGAAAGTACGCATCTGACCGGTCTGGTCTGCATCGAGCTGCTGGACGAAATTCTTGAGGGCATCGATGGAGAATGTCCCGTTCTCGTCTGAGAAGAACTGTGAAATCACAGGGGAGACGTTCTCGCCCGTGGTGATATCCAGCTTCTCCGCTTCACCGATCCTGAGTCCTGCATCCTTGGCATTCTTGACCACGACATACTTGTTGATGAGATCCTGCCAGGCAGCCTCACGGATCTGGTTCTGCATCTGTTCGTTCTGTACAGAAGAGCCCGTGATGACCTCGTTGATAGTGGTGAATCTGTCGATATCCTGCTGATAATCAGCATATGATATCTTCTTACCGGCAATCTTGCCAACATCATATTTGGATGACATTGAATTGATTGCAGTCTCAATCTGACCAGGGTCAATGATGAATGAGAGAAGGCCGAGACCAACTATGATAGAGATGGCAAGACCGAATTTGGTGCGAAGTTTTTGAAGAACCGCCATTGTATTTATTTTTTAATAATTATCGATAAGGGGTGCGAAGATAGTTATTTTTTTGGAAACGGACCAATAAAATTCACAGAATCAATGATTACCGCCGTCGAATCCTGTACGACGACTGCATATCCGTTGAACGGATTGTGCAGAATCGAGTTTCTGGCATGGTCATCCGACCTCATTCCATACCCTTGCATGAAGCCGTCAGGAGAGTACATCTTGACATAGCAGTCCGTATAAATCTCCCTGGTCGTCTGGTCCCAGTAGAGAGTGTCCGTCTCCATGGTCTCCTGCTTGATGACATTGTGTATGATCACATCTCCGAATGCCGACCACATCTCATTCCCTCCTTTTTCCTTCGGCATCACGTGCCTGGCATTGTCCGAAACGATTATCGTCTCCAGCAGTCCGTCGCCGGAGTATCCGTAAACCGCAAGTCCTTCAGGAAATGAATCATACGAAATACTGTCCGTCTCATAATGCTCCATCCTTGCCGCCTCGACCCTCATCTCCACCCTGCCGTTATCGGACTGCACGGCAAACATGTTCTCGACAACCTGCATCGGGGTTTCCACGGAAAGGCGGCCGGAAGTCTCCGCTATCCTGCTCTTACAAGAAACGACAAAACTGGCAATCACGGCTGTGATTGCCAGTATATGAAGTATCTTTCTGTACTGTTCCAAATCCTACTTCACAGTGCGGACTGTGGTGTTGGCACGGAGGCCGCCGCAGGATACGGTATAGGACTGCCCGTTGGTGATGTCATACATGAATGCATCAGCAGCCTGTGGGAAATATGCACTGTACTGCCCGATATAGCGGTTTGCCTCGTCAGCAAGTGAAGGATCGGCATTCTTGGCCTTTGCCATGAAGTCGCAAGCAACCCAGTAAGGTGCGCGCCTTGCAATTTCATCACCACCGCAGCGGGTTGAACCCCAGATGGTACCCATAAGCAGGTATGCCTTTCCTGCGAGGGTAGAGCTGGAAGTGACCTTCTCGGCAAGCTCATAAGCCTTCTGGGTCTGTCCGTTCTTGAAGCAGAGAACTGCAAGTTCGTATGAGTAGTCTGCATCGGTGGCGGCGTCGGTCTCATCGCTTGCAATAGCCTCTTCCATGTACTTGATGGCCTCTGCAAACTCATCGCGGGAAGCATGGAGCCTGTAAAGGTAATATGCGGACGCTGCTGAAGGGTTGAGATTGTTCATGACGGTGACAGCCTTGAGGAAAACGTCATTGTTGGCGCAGTCATCAGTCATGCTCATGGTCTTGACGATGCTTGTCGCAAGCTGGAGATTCTCAGGGTCTGCAGCAAGACGAGGCTCATAGAGGCCGATGAGGGTCTCACAGCTGGCCACCTTGCTGGCTGCGAACATACTGCCCATATCACTCTTGACATTCTTGAGCTGCTCGGCCTCCGCATCGTTTGCAGGAGTGATATTCTCTATGAACTCGTTGTTCCTCTGATATGTGGCGATGACGTTTTCAGCATCAAGATTGCCGTTCTGATAGAGGTCGATGGCACTCTGGAGGTCGAAGAGGAAGAGAGCCGGCTTTGTATTTCCCTGATTGGCGGCGATGATCTCCTCCATTCCGTCATAAAGCTTCTGGCTGTCGTCCTTGATATATTTGTTCATGTTGGTGCCAAGGTCATTGAGAGCAGTGACGGCATACTTAGGATAGTACTCAGCACGGGTCCTGTAAAGATTGGAAAGGGTATCGACAAGAGCTTTCTTGTACTCTGCGTCCTTTGCATTCTTCTCGATAAGCCTCTTGACAAGGAACGCACCTTCAATATAAAGGTTCTGGCTGGCAGTAGCAGGGCAGAGGCTGTAGGCCTTCCTCCAACTAGGAGTGGCATCATCATACGCCTTCTGCTTGTAGTATTCCTTATAATAAGAAAGGTACTTGATGCATTCTGCGCTGTCTGCACCATACTTGCCCTGAGCGAAAACCTCAGTGCCCGCGAACATCATCGCGATTGTCAAAAATGCAAGAGTAAATTTTTTCATATCGTTAAATTGTTTGTTATTATCTGTACTGCGTCTTTTGGAACCAGATGTCAAATATATTAATTCCTATTGAGAAATTGATATATCTTTCCCGGATTAAGTTTTCATAAAGCATGCCACGCTGCCCGAAATCCACCCCGACGGTCAGTCCGTTGTACATCCTGAACACCGGGAAAGTGGCTCCCAAAGTCACTCCTGTGGAATATATCTGACGTCCGTCAAGCATATAATAATCACTCTTGTAATAGGCTCCTGCACGGTATGCCACGGTCTTCAGATAATATCGGCTGTCATTGCGGTTCGGGATATATTCGAATCCCAGCCTGCACGCCTGGGTCTTTGTGCAGGAAAATGACGATGAACTGGAAGTTGAAACGGAATTGCCCTTGAATCCCTGAACCTTGTCAAGACCGGACTTTGTCCAGTCGGAGAAGGTATAGTCGAATTCGAGCATCCACTTGTCCGAATGCCTGTAGCATACTCCTACGCCTATCTCTCCCGCCAACCGCACCCGGCCCGGATTGTTCACAAGCGTGTCGATGCTATACCTGAGGGTATCGGAAACAACTGAACCGGATGAGAAACTGAATTCCTTGACAGTTCCTCTCAGATCCGCTCCCATTGTATAAGTCGCTCCCAAAGTGAGCCTGCCCTTGTCACCTACAGGCTGGTCATACTGTACGCCGAACTTTCCTGACAAAGTGTTCAGCTGGAGGTCGTGGCCGTTCTTGACCTCGTTGTAGGATGCGTCAGAAATCGAACCGTGATAATTTCTGGTGGTCTCACCGAAATAATATATCGCTTCAGCACCGAGGGACAGCCTCTTCCATAAAGTGACTCCGGCAGCACCGAACAACTGGTATATCGCGCCCTGTCCCTCCGCCACATACGTTATGTTCCCCGTACGGCCTATGATTGAAGGATCGGTATATTTGAAACTGTATCCGTATCCGGTGCTGCTGTATGGCATTATTCCTATCATCGCAGCGGAAGACCTGTATATCGGGAAAGAAATTACGCAGTCATTGATATTGAACGTATTGTTGACGGAATTCATATCACCCTGCTTGAACACCTTGTTCTCACCATGCAGGGAGAAATCAACCATGAAGGCAAGAGAATCCCTCGCAGTGACCGCAGCGGGGTTTGTGATATTGATGAATCTATTGTTCCTGTTGGCAATTCCGACGCCTCCCATGCTTCTGTTGTAAGCGGTACCGGGCATTGAAAGGTCGCCTACTCCGAATATCGAATATGGAGAGAACCCGGTGTTGGCCTGTGAAAAAGCACAAGGCGCCGCACCGGCCAGCAAAGCGGCGCAAAGCAGAATCTTATTGAAGATTTTTCCTGACATAATCATCCGTAATTAGTGCCAAACCCATCAATACCAGGTTTGAAACAACAAAGATGGAGTTTTTCATCCGTTTGGCAAAATAAATAGCGTCTCCTCCCGTAAAAACAATGATATTTTGCGGTCGGCGACCAATGTACCCTTCAATTTCAAACATTATGCCCGAAATCACTCCGGACTCGATCGAGGATTTTATGGACATGCCTTCCGGCAGTATGGTCTCGGGAGTATCCACCAGCGGAAGCGGCCTGGAATACCGGTCGAGCGACTTGAACCGTGTCCTGCAGCCGGGAGAGATATTTCCGCCTATGTATCGTCCGGTATCACTTATATAGTCTATGGTAAGAGTGGTACCGAAATCGAACACCGTACACGGCTTGTCCTTGAACAGGAATGAAGCAGCAATGATATATGCGGCCCTGTCATATGGAAGATATTCCGGAAGATCATATCTGAGCAGGGACCCTGTATGATTCCTGTCCAATATCATCAGATGTGCACATGATCCAATGAGCTGTGCCTCTTCTTCAGCAGATACGGAGTTGACAGTGGCGATGGTGAGCACATCGGGCCTTTCCCTGGAGATTATCGATTGGATGAACTCCATCTTCTTCTCACCCTGATACCGGTAAGTCTTCCCGAGGACTGTTCCCTCGGACCATGCTGCCTTCAAGGCTGTATTGCCTATTTCAACCAGGAGATTGGCCATCAAACATTTGTTAAGTCCGTAAAGTTACAAAATTTATTGCAACTTCTGCAGCACCGAAAATGCATCCCTGAGCGAATTGATGTTCCTGCTTATAACCTTAAGCCTGTTCTCCACCTGCTTGAAAGTGAAGAGTGCTGGATTGGCGCTGACATTCTCGAGCACTTTGTCGAATGTCTTGGATTTATAGAACGGAGACATAGGGTTTGATATGAAGAAACATATCATTATCCCGTTCTTCACTATTATCTTCTCAAAACCCAGCGTCTGCCCGAGATTCCTTATCTGCACTACGCTGAACAGGTTGGCGACCTCTTCCGGGAAAGCTCCGAACCTGTCTGTTATCTCCGCCCTGAATCTCTTTATTGCCTTCTCCGACATGAGAGCATCAAGCTGGCGGTATATCCTTATCTTTTCCGCAGTGATGTCTATGTATTCGTCAGGGATATGGGCAGGCTGGTCCGTCTCTATTGTACAGTCGACAGTAAATTTCACATTTTCACCCCTTGAAGCCATTCCTGATTCCACACCAAGTTCTTCCATAGCTTCGGCAAGTATCTTCTGGTATGTCTCAAATCCCATGTCGGTGATGAATCCGCTCTGCTCGGCACCGAGAAGATTGCCTGCTCCGCGTATGTCAAGATCCTGCATGGCAATGTTGAACCCACTGCCGAGATCCGAGAATTCCTCTATGGCCTTGAGGCGTCGGCGGGCATCTTCGGTGATGCTTACAAGCGGCGGCACAATAAGGAAACAGAATGCCTTCTTATTGGACCTTCCAACACGTCCCCTCAGCTGATGAAGGTCACTCAGCCCGAAGTTCTGAGCCTGATTGATGATTATCGTATTGGCATTCGGTATGTCGAGGCCGTTCTCTATGATGGTTGTGCAAAGCATGAGATCATAGTCTCCGCGAATGAAATCAAGTATCTTGTTCTCAAGCACTTTGGATTCCATCTGCCCGTGAGCTACGCATATCTTCATATCAGGCACAAGCCGGTGAAGTATATCATATATCGAGTTAAGTTCCTCAACTTTGTTGTGAAGGAAGAATATCTGACCGCCACGGTTCAGCTCATAATTGATAATGCTTTTTATCTCCTTTTCATCAAAAAGTATGATTTCCGTCTGAACCGGTATCCTGTTCGGAGGAGGAGTATTGATAATGCTGAGGTCACGTGCTCCGAGGAGAGAGAACTGAAGGGTCCTCGGTATAGGGGTTGCCGTAAGTGTAAGGGTATCCACCGAGGCCTTGAGTTCCCTGAGCTTCTCTTTTGCAGATACTCCGAATTTCTGCTCCTCGTCTATTATGAGCAGTCCAAGGTCATGGAAGACAAAGCCGGAGCCAAGTATCTTGTGTGTACCTATGAGTATATCTATCTGGCCGTTAGCCAGCCTTTCCCTTATTTCCGTTATCTCCTTTGCAGTACGGAGTCTGCTGACATATTCTATGTTGCAAGGAAGGTTCTGCAATCTCTGCTTGAAAGTGTTGTAATGCTGCAGGGCCAGGATGGTGGTGGGGACAAGCAATGCAACCTGCTTGCTGTCACATACTGCCTTGAATGCCGCCCGGACTGCTATTTCCGTCTTTCCGAAACCTACGTCACCGCATATGAGACGGTCCATCGGACAGGTATCTTCCATGTCACGCTTGACAGCGGAAGTAGCGGTTTCCTGATCCGGAGTATCTTCATACATGAATGATGATTCCAACTCCTCCTGAAGATATGTGTCGGGGGAGTATGCGAATCCTTTTGACGCACGGCGCTTCGCATAGAGCTGGATAAGGTCCTTTGCTATATCCTTTACCTTGGATTTAGCACTTGCCTTGAGCGCTGTCCAGGACTTGGATCCAAGCTTGTTGATTTTCGGAGCCTCTCCATCCTTTGACCTGAACCTGGAAATCTTATGAAGGGAATGTACGGATACGAATACCACATCACCATCCTTATAGGTGATCTTGACCACTTCATGGACCCTCCCCCTGTCATCCCTCATATTTACAAGCCCTCCGAATACTCCAACTCCATGATCTATATGTACAACATAGTCCCCTATATTGAATGAATTCAGGTCATTCAAAGTCAACTGCTCACTTTTTTCAACCGATCTCCTGATACTTACTCTCTGGAATCTGTCGAATATCTCATGATCCGAATAGAAGCATATCCTGTCTTCAAGGTCTATGAATCCGTTATGTATATTCTTACCGTTTACGAATTCCGGGAGAAGCCCTCCATTCTGAGAAAGTATAGACTTTATCCTGTCAAGCTGGGATTGTTTTTCTCCGTATATATATACCTTGAATCCTCTCTCTATCTTTTCCCTGATATCTTCAGTCAGAAGTTCAAAATTCTTGTTGAATACAGGCTGGGGATTTATGCTGAATTCTATTTTATCATCACCTTTATAAGAGATAGGGGTATCGGTGAAAACTCTTCTGAATGAGTTTGTTTCGGAATAGAAATCACGGCCTGAATACATATCTGAGGAATCAACCCATATCACTGTATCGGAAGGCAGTGCGGACAATATGCTTTCTCCTTCAATCTCTCCGGATGATACTATATCGGATATTATCTCTACCGCATTTTCCTCACTGACGGAAAGCTGGGTATTGCAATTGAATACATTTATCTTCTCTATCTCATTGCCCCAGAATGAAAGTCTGTAGGGGAGATTATATGAAAAAGAGAATATATCTATTATTGAACCCCTTATTGCAAACTGACCAGGCGATGATACAAAATCAACCTTTTCAAATCCTTTTGATATGAGTTCATTTATTATCTCATCATGCGATATTTCCTTTCCCTTTTCAAACTTGAGAATTGAGGATTTAATATTTTTTTGAGAAGGTATCTTTTCTTCAAGCGCTTCCGGATAACTTACTATAACGGTCAATTCATCCTTTTTTGAATAAAAATCAAATATCCTGCTTATCGCAGCTGTCCTCTGCACTCCCAGAGAAGACTTGTAATTGCTTCTTTCAACATTCTTTCCTGATGCCGGCAGAAAATATACCCTGTCACCTTCTATTATATCATACAAATCATTACAGCAGTACTCCGCACTCTCCTTGTCAGGAAGAATTACAAGATGAATTCCTTTTTCAGCAACATTACCAAATACAAACCATCTAGCAGACAGAAACAGTCCGTGGCAGTATGTATTCATCCCATGTGATATACTGTCCTTTAATTTTTTTACTGTTTTACTACTTATCAACATCAATGGATTATAAAAGGTTTATAAAATGTTGAATACAATGTTGAAATGCACCGGCTGATCTGTAAATAACTTTCTTCTGAAATTTATCAACATTTGACAATACATTCAAATTACAATGTTCTCAACAAAATGCCGGCAATATAAATTATTAGCTATCAAAAAGGTTTTACAGTTATCAACTTTTCAACAGAACTAATATTAAAAACAAATTATCTAAATAAATAAGTTATATTTGTATTCCTATTTGACACTGAAGTTATGCCAGATTTTGACCCTCACAATACAAACGAAGGCAAAGATAAGGATTTGGAAGGAATAATCCGGCCGCAGGAGCTGGAAGATTTCACCGGTCAGCGTGAAATAGTATCCAATCTCCATGTCTATATCCAAGCAGCAAAAATGAGAGGGGAGGCACTGGACCATACTCTGTTCCATGGTCCTCCGGGTCTCGGCAAGACTACGCTTGCGCACATCATTGCAAATGAAATGGGCGTAAACATGAAGATAACTTCGGGACCTGTGCTTGACAGACCGGGAGACCTTGCCGGACTTCTTACGTCACTCGAGACAGGAGACGTTCTTTTCATAGATGAGATTCACCGTCTTTCACCGGAAGTAGAGGAATATCTTTATTCCGCGATGGAAGATTATGTGATAGATATAATGATAGACAAGGGGCCTGGTGCCAGGTCTGTAAGGATATCTTTGAATCCTTTCACACTTGTAGGAGCAACCACGAGGGCCGGCCTTCTCACAGCTCCCCTGAGGGAAAGGTTCAGTATAAATTGCGGACTTGAATATTATGACACTGACGATCTTGTAAGGATTGTCAGGAGATCTGCAGGCATATTGAATATAGGAATAGATGAGGATGCTGCAAAGGAGATTGCGCTGAGGAGCCGTGGCACGCCGCGAATAGCGAATGCATTGCTCAAGAGAGTAAGGGATTTTGCACAGGTGATTGGGGATGGGCATATTGATATAGAGATATCAAGATATGCCCTTGACAAGCTGAAGATAGACAAGAGGGGGCTGGACAGTATTGACAATAAGATATTAAGGACAATAATAAGTAATTTCAAGGGAGGTCCTGTAGGAGCGAATACCATTGCTACAGCAATAGGTGAGGATCAGGGGACATTTGAAGAAGTATATGAGCCTTTCCTTATAAAGGAAGGATTCATAGTAAGGACACAGAGGGGGAGGATAGCTACCGAACTTTCCTACAAGCATCTTGGAATAGACGGATTCAAACAGAGAGAGGATACATTATTCTAAAATATAGAAACAAAATATATTGCAATGTCAGACAAATTAATTTCAAAAATTCCTGAAGGACCACTGGAGAAAAAGTGGACAAAAAGAAAGTCCGAACTCCATCTTGTAAGTCCTAACAACAAGAGAAAACTTGAAATCATTGTAGTAGGTACCGGTCTCGGTGGAGCATCTGCTGCTGCTTCACTCGGTGAACTCGGCTACAATGTAAAGATTTTCTGTATCAGTGACACTCCACGCCGTGCGCATTCAATTGCTGCACAGGGTGGTATAAACGCTGCAAAGAATTATCAGAATGACAACGATTCTGTGTATCGTCTTTTCTACGATACAATCAAGGGAGGAGACTACAGGGCACGTGAAGCAAACGTTTACCGTCTTGCAGAGGTAAGTGCTTCTATTATCGACCAGTGTGTGGCACAGGGAATTCCTTTCGCAAGGGAATACGGCGGATATCTTGCAAACAGATCATTCGGTGGTGTGCAGGTAAGCCGTACATTCTATGCAAGGGGTCAAACCGGACAGCAGCTTCTTCTCGGAGCATACGCTTCACTCAACAAGGAGATTGCCGCCGGTACTGTCAAGTCATATCCTCGTCATGAGATGCTCGATCTCGTCATTGTGAACGGTCAGGCAAAAGGAATAATTGCACGCAATCTTGTGACAGGAGAACTTGAAAGGTTCGGCGCACATGCAGTCGTAATTGCAACAGGAGGTTATGGAAATACTTATTTCCTCTCTACGAATGCAATGAATTCAAACGGCTCAGCTGCTGTACAGTGCTTCAAGAAGGGTGCATTCTTCGCAAATCCTTGTTTTGCACAGATACATCCTACATGTATTCCTGTACATGGCGAACAGCAGTGCAAGCTTACCCTTATGTCAGAGTCACTCAGAAATGACGGCCGCATATGGGTTCCAAAGAAGATTGAGGATGTTGAGAGACTCCGCAAGCATGAAATCAAGGCTTCCCAGATTCCTGAGGAAGACCGTGACTACTATCTTGAGCGCCGTTATCCGGCATTCGGAAACCTTGTGCCACGCGACGTTGCTTCACGTGCTGCGAAGGAGCGCTGTGATGCGGGTTTCGGTGTAAATGAGACCGGAAAAGCCGTGTTCCTCGATTTCTCTGAGGCAATCAACCGTCTCGGACATCAGAAGGTGGCTGAACGATATGGCAACCTCTTCGATATGTATGAGAAGATCACTGCTTCTTCACCTTGGAAGGAGCCTATGATGATATATCCGGCAATACATTATACTATGGGTGGAATCTGGGTGGACTATGATCTTCAGACCACTATTCCTGGTCTTTATGCTATAGGTGAAGCCAATTTCTCAGACCACGGTGGAAACCGTCTGGGAGCATCAGCGCTCATGCAGGGTCTTGCAGACGGATATTTCGTGCTTCCTATCACTATCAACGATTATCTTTCAAATAAATTCGCCGAGCCTAAGACGGATGTCAACACCAAGGAATTCATCGAGGCTGAAAAGGCTGTCCAGGCACGAATCGAAAAACTTTTTGCAATAAACGGTACAAAGACTGTTGATTCAATCCATAAGAAACTCGGTAACATCATGTGGGATTACGTAGGTATGGCACGTGATGAAGAGGGCTTGAAGAAAGCCATCGTTGAGATAGATGCTCTTAAGAAGGACTTCTATGAGAATGTAAAGGTACCTGGAAGCCAGTTTGAGTTCAATCAGGAGCTCGAGAAGGCTCTCAGGCTTGAGGATTTCTTCGAAATCGGAAAACTCATGGCAATAGACGCCCTTAACCGCAGTGAATCCTGTGGAGGTCACTTCAGGATTGAAAGCCAGACCGAAGAAGGTGAGGCTAAGCGTGATGACAAGAACTTCATGTATGTCGCCGCTTGGGAGTACAAGGGTGAAGACCAGGCTCCTGAACTGCACAAGGAACCGCTCAATTATGAGTTCATTGAAGTGAAGACCAGAAATTATAAAGACTAGAAAAATGGAATTCAATCTTAAAATATGGCGTCAGAAGAACGCCAAGGCGAAGGGACATTTCGAAACATATCATATTTCTGGTATAGAAGAAGATGCATCCTTCCTTGAAATGCTTGATATTCTCAATGAGCAGCTTATCAGAGAGGGTGCTGACCCGGTTGCTGTTGAAAGAGGCTGCCAGAGCAGCGGTCCTGTATCATTCGACCATGACTGCCGCGAAGGTATATGCGGTGCATGTTCACTCTACATTGACGGACGTGCCCATGGACCTGACGATCATGTAACTACATGCCAGTTATTCATGCGCCATTTCAAGGATGGTGCTACGATCACTGTGGAGCCATGGCGCAGTTCAGCCTTCCCTGTAATCAAGGACCTCGTAGTTGACCGTACTGCTTTTGACAAGATCCTTCAGGCAGGTGGTTTCATCTCAGTCCGTACAGGATCCGCACAGGATGCCAACAATATCCTTATTCCTCATGACAAGGCCGAGGAAAGTATGGATGCTGCTGCATGCGTAGGATGCGGAGCATGCGTTGCTACCTGTAAGAACGGTTCTGCAATGCTGTTCGTGGCTGCACGTGTAAGTTCTCTCGCACTTCTTCCTCAGGGCCGTCCTGAGGCCAAGAGAAGGGCGAAGGCAATGGTTGCCAAGATGGATGAACTCGGCTTCGGTAACTGTACCAATACCAGGGCTTGTGAGCTTGAATGTCCTAAGGGAATCACTGTTGCTCATATCGCACGTCTCAACAGGGAATTTCTCAAGGCAAAATTCTCAGACTGATATTTAAATTAATATTAAGGCCGCTTGGTTATCCAGGCGGTCTTTTTTATATTTGGGTAATAATATTATTCAAATGGCTAAGATTTCTAAAGAAGAGGCTTTACTTTACCATTCGTCCGGCATGCCGGGCAAGATTGAGGTCAAACCTACCAAACCATACCGCACTCAGGCTGATCTGAGCCTGGCTTATTCTCCGGGAGTTGCTTTTCCTTGCCTGGAAATTCAGGAAAACAGTGATGATGCCTATAAATATACGGGCAAAGGAAACCTTGTTGCTGTGATAAGCAACGGTACTGCAGTGCTCGGATTGGGAGACATAGGTGCTATGAGCGGCAAGCCTGTAATGGAAGGAAAAGGCCTTCTTTTCAAGATTTATGGTGGAATAAATGTATTCGACATAGAGGTGAATGAGAAGGATCCTGAAAAGTTCTGTGAGATTGTAGAAGGAATAGCGCCTACTTTCGGTGGAATAAATCTTGAGGACATCAAGGCCCCTGAATGTTTCTATATTGAAGAAAGGCTGAAAAAGAGCCTGGATATTCCAGTCATGCATGATGACCAGCATGGAACTGCCATAATCTCTGCCGCAGGGCTTATTAATGCCCTGGAAATTAATGGTAAGGACATAAGCAAGGTAAAGATAGTGGTGAACGGTGCCGGTGCCGCTGCAATCAGTTGCACCAAACTTTACATAGCACTCGGTGCAAGTAAGGAAAACGTCACAATGCTTGATTCAAAGGGTGTTATACATAAGGGACGTACGGACCTTAATGAGATGAAAGCCCAGTTTGCTATTGACCGCACTGATATAAATACCTTGTCTGAAGCCATAGCCGGTGCTGATGTGTTCGTGGGCTTGTCCAAAGGAAACGTGCTGAACGGTGAAATGGTAAGGACCATGGCGGATAACCCGGTGATTTTCGCCCTGGCTAACCCTACACCGGAAATAAGCTATGAAGAGGCCATGGAGGCCCGTCCGGACGTAATAATGGCCACAGGACGCTCTGATTATCCTAATCAGATAAATAATGTCATAGGTTTTCCATACATATTCAGGGGAGCGTTGGACACCAATGCCAGGTCTATTAATGAAGAGATGAAGGTTGCCGCTGCAAAGGCCATAGCAGACCTTGCAAAGAAGCCTGTCCCGGATATGGTAAACAATGTCTATAATGTCAACAATCTGTCCTTCGGGCCTGATTATATCATTCCTAAGCCTGTCGATCCGCGTCTTATCACTGAGGTAAGCTGCGCTGTAGCTAAGGCTGCCATGGACAGCGGGGTGGCCAGAAAATCCATAACGGATTGGGATGAATACAGGAACAGTCTCCGTCAATTGCTTGGACAGGAATCCAAGATGACGCAGCAGCTGTTCGATTCGGCAAGGGAACATCCAAAGCGCGTTGTTTTCTCCGAAGGTCTTCATCCTACCATGCTGAAAACTGCTGTCATGGCCAAGGAAGAAGGACTCTGCCACCCTATTGTCCTTGGAAATGAGGAGAGAATCATCAAACTTGCAAAAGACCTTGATCTTGACCTTTCCGGTGTGGAAATCCTCAATCTCCGTCATGATGATTATCAGAAGAAACGTGAAGAGTATGCCGGTATTCTGACAAAGAAGCGCGGCCGTCAGGGATTCACCTATATGGAGGCTCTCGACAAGATGTTCGAGTGCAACTATTTCGGTATGATGATGGTGGAATCAGGGGATGCCGATGCATTCATCACGGGTCTTTATACAAGGTACAGCAATACTTTGAAAGTAGCCAAGGAGGTCATAGGCATTCAGGACGGTTATGATACATTCTGCACAATGCATATCATCAACACCAAGAACGGCCCTCTGTTCTTTGCCGATACCCTGATCAATCCGGATCCTACCACGGCCGATCTCGTTGATATTGCAAGGCTGAGCGCCAAGGCTGTCAGGCTCTTCAATTATGAGCCGCATATGGCCATGATCAGCCATTCAAATTTCGGAAGTGCGGCAGAGCCTGGCTCCATCAAGGTGGAGAAGGCTGTAAAGGCATTGCATGAGCAGATTCCGGATATGGTCGTTGATGGTGAGATACAGATAGGATATGCGCTTAACAAGGCTTTGAGAGACTCCAAATGGCCTTTCTCAAAGCTTGCCGGGAAGGATGTCAATACCTTCGTATATCCGAATCTTACAAGCGCACGTTCCTCATACAAGATGCTCCAGGCTCTTGAGGTGGACACTGAAATAATCGGGCCTATCCAGATAGGTCTGAACAAGCCCGTCCATTTCGTCGATTTCGACTCATCAGTGCGTGATGTACTGAATGTTGTAGCTATTGCAGTGATAGATGCTTATGTCCAGGAGATGAGGAGATAAGGCTTTACCATAGGAAATTGTTGAAAGGATATCTTCCTGCGTGAATCTCCGCGACCATCTTATAGATGTCATCGCGGAGTTTTTCCATTCCCTCCTTCTTGATGGCCGACATGAAGATACAAGGTATTTTCCTTTCGTTTATCCATTTGTATCTGACTTCTTCCAATGTCATGTTCTTCTCTGTCTTCGGCTCCAGGGAGAATTCGTCGTATTCTTCGTGTGTATAGGCGTCAGTCTTGTTGAATATGACGTATATAGGCTTGTTCTGAGCTCCGATGTCCTTCAATGTCTTCTCTACGACTTCCATCTGTTCTTCATAATCAGGATGGGAGACGTCTACAACATGTACGAGTATATCTGCCTCACGTACTTCATCAAGCGTGCTTTTGAAGGCTTCAATGAGCTGTGTAGGGAGTTTCCTGATGAATCCGACTGTGTCGCTCAGAAGGAACGGGACATTCCCGATCACGACCTTCCTTACCGTAGTGTCCAGGGTTGCGAAAAGCTTGTTTTCAGCGAAAACGTCGGATTTTGCCAGAAGGTTCATCAGTGTAGATTTGCCCACATTTGTGTAGCCCACGAGTGACAGCCTGACCATCTTGCTCCGATTGCTTCTTTGAACGGCCATCTGACGGTCAACTTTCTTGAGATCTTCCTTAAGCTTTGCTATCCTTTCCCTGACGATTCGCCTGTCTATCTCTATCTGGGTCTCACCCATTCCTCCTCTCGTACCCACGCCGCCGCGCTGCCTTTCAAGGTGTGTCCACATTCCTGCAAGGCGTGGAAGCATATAATTGTACCGGGCAAGCTCCACCTGCATCTTTGCATATGCGGTCTTTGCCCTTTGAGAGAATATTTCGAGGATAAGGCTTGTCCTGTCGATTACAATGGATGATTTGATGATTTTCTCGACATTCCTCTGCTGCATGCCTGTAAGTTCGTCATCAAATATCACATATCTGATGTCGTTCTCCTCGCAGTATGCGGCGATTTCCTCCAGTTTGCCGCTCCTTATATATGTAGCCTTCTCGGGGCGGTCAACGCGCTGGATGAATTTCTTGTCGCCCTGGTAGCCTGCCGTATCGGCCAGGAATTCCAGTTCATCAAGGTACTCCAGGATTTTACGCTCCTCATCCTTCTGCTGGATGATGCCGACAAATACGGCTTTTTCTATCTTTTTCTCGTCTGTAACGTACATATTCACGGAAAAAAGGCTATCCGTCAGGACAGCCTTTATTGATATTCAGATATTGTTTATCTCAACTGGAAGATAACAGGGAAGGTATAGGTCACAGGAACTGCACGGTCTCTCTGCCTGCCCGGCTCCCACTTTGGAGATGAAGAAACAACACGGACAGCCTCTTTGTCAAGAGACGGGTCAACGCCACGGAGGACCTTGACGTCTGATACTGTACCGTTTGCATTCACCTTGAACTGAAGCATGACACGACCCTGCACACCGTTCTCCTTTGCGATTTCAGGATAGTTGAGGTTCTGTGCCACCCATTTTGAGAATGCATTTGCATCTCCTCCCTGGAATGATGGTTTCTGCTCTACGAGCTGGAAAGGAATAGCCTCTTCTTCGACAACTTCCTCGACAGTCTCTTCGATGTAGTCCATAATCTCAACTCCGAGTCCTTCACTATCCTCAAGGTCGATAATGTTGTTGTCAACCTCGATGTTGTCATCAACGATGTCGATGATATCAGAGAGTACTGGAATCTTTGGAGTTTCCGGTGGAGGTGGAGGTGTTTCCTGAGTAATAGGAACCATCTCTTCTTCAATGATTTCGCTGTTCTCGGCGAAGAGCGTGTCATCCTGTTTTTCCTTTGAGCTCCAGTTGAAGCAGAAGAGGACGGCAAGGAGAGCAGCTACAAAACCGATCTCAACGAACAGCAAGCGCTTGTTCTCAAGGTTCGCTTTTTCAGTTTTTCTTGCTTCCATATAATGGTTTAATTAAATATCTATTCGAGATTCAAAGGTAGAAATAAATAATTTCAAATCCAATTTATTTAAATTATTAGTTGTAGATTTGCGGAAAATTGAATTATGGTAAGATATTTCAATGAAGATACGGATTTTGTTTTCCGTCAGAAACAGTTCAACAACAGGTGGCTGAAATTCGTCGCGGGGAGTGAGATGAAGAAGCTGGGAGATATCAATATCATATTCTGTTCGGACAACTATATCCTCGATATCAATATCAAATATCTTCAGCACGACTACTTCACCGATATTATCACTTTCGACTATTGTGAAGGCAATGTGCTCTCCGGGGACCTTTTCATCAGCATTGACTCAGTCAGGGAGAACGCCTCTTTCTACGGTACTGAATTCCCTGACGAGCTGAACCGCGTCATTGTCCATGGGCTTCTGCATCTCATCGGCTACGATGACCACAGTGAAGATGATATCAAGATCATGAGGTCCAAGGAGAATTATTATCTCAGTCTTCGTTCAGGAATATGAAACAATCCTATGACATCATCGTTGTGGGGGGAGGGCATGCCGGATGCGAAGCCGCGATGGCTGCCGCCAACATGGGGTCCGAAGTTCTTCTTATCACTATGGATACCCTTGCCTTTGCGAAGATGTCCTGCAACCCTGCGATCGGTGGAATCGCGAAAGGCCAGATCGTCCGGGAGATCGATGCGCTTGGTGGAATGATCGGATTGGTTACTGACAGTTCGTCAATCCAGTTTCGGATGCTGAACCGGTCGAAAGGGCCTGCGATGTGGAGCCCGCGCGCTCAATGCGACAAAATCCTGTTTTCCAGGAATTGGTCGAAGGTTCTTGCAAGTAATTGTAAATTAGATATTTACGAAGGTTCTGCAAATTTTTTCCTCATTGAGAATTCAAAAATTGCAGGCGTCCGTACCGATCAAGGTGTTATTTTTAAATCTCAAGCGGTTATTTTGACTGCCGGAACCTTCCTTAATGGAAAATTGTTTGTCGGCCAGCAAACTTTCTCCGGTGGCAGGATAGGGGAGTTACCATCGTCCGGTCTGACGGAGCAACTCGTTTCCCTCGGTGTTTCAACCGGAAGGATGAAGACCGGAACTCCTCCCCGGATCGACATCACTTCGGTTGACACTTCCAAACTTGAAATCCAGAGAGGAGACCTTAACCCTGACAGGTTCTCCTATCTTGACCAACCTTCCCGTATTCAGAACGGTGCGCGACAGCAGAATTGCTTCATCCTTCATACTAATGAAAAGGTCCATGAAATCCTGAAGTCCGGATTCAACCAATCTCCTCTTTTTACCGGCATGATACAGGGCAGGGGACCTCGTTACTGTCCCAGCATTGAAGACAAGCTGAGGGTTTTCCCGGACAACAATGCGCATCAACTTTTCCTTGAGCCTGAGGGGATCTCCATAAATGAATATTACCTCCAGGGCTTTTCTTCATCTCTTCCTTTCAAGGTCCAGATGGATGCGATCCATTCCATTGAAGGCTTGGAGAAAGTCAAAGTCTTCAGACCGGCATATGCTGTCGAATATGATTATTTCGATCCGACGCAACTTTATCCAACCCTTGAGTTGAAAGCCATCGCGGGGCTGTATTTCGCAGGGCAGGTCAATGGAACTACAGGCTATGAGGAAGCGGCGGCCCAGGGACTAATGGCTGGAATAAATGCCCATCTCAAGCTCAATTCGGCTGATCCTTTCGTGCTCCATCGTGATGAATCATATATCGGGGTGCTTATTGACGACCTTGTCACTAAAGGTGTTGATGAACCGTACAGGATGTTTACCTCCCGGGCGGAATACCGTATTCTCCTACGTCAGGATAATGCTGACCAGAGGCTGACCTCTTTGTCGCACAATATCGGTCTTGCCGATGAACACAGATATTCTTTGACAATGCGGAAATATGAAGAAATTGCCCGCTTGTCCGATTATTGTGACAAGCATAATCTGACCGCAGAGAAGGCCAATCCATATCTCGAATCAGTGGGGTCTGCGCTGCTTACTGAATCAAAGCGTATATCTGATATAGCCACCCGTCCTGAGGTTAAACTCTCGGATCTTTTGTCTATCGTTCCACGTGGAACGTCCTCTCAGGAGATTGCGGACAGCGTCGAAATTTCCATCAAGTATCGTGGATATATTTCACGTGAAAAAGAGAATGCCGAGAAACTCAGGAAGCTCGAGAGTTTGATAATCCCTGAAGGTTTTGACTTCGACAAGGTCTCCGGGCTGACTATAGAATGCCGCCAGAAATTCAAGAGATATAATCCCAGGACTATCGGCCAGGCATCCCGGATATCCGGTGTTTCTCCTGCGGACATATCAGTTCTGCTGGTATATTTCGGCCGATAGTTTTATCCTGCCAAAACAAATATCACCCCGGATAACATTTCCCCGCAAGGGGCATCGTCTGTTATCCGGGGTGATATTTGCTTTGGCAACAGTATAACATTTTATCTGATTGCCCAGCTTCTTTCCAGGATATTCCTTGCTTACGCTACAACATCTGAAGCGCCTTCTTGATGATTTCTTCGACTTTTGCGGATGGATTATCTTTGAGTATTTTCTGGACAGCCTTGCTGATATTCGCCTTGGTAAACCCGAGCATCTGTAGTGCGGTCGTCGCTTCCTCCGCAGCTGCATTGCTCTCTGCCCTGAACAGCGCATCAGCGCTGACTTCCTCGCCCTTGACAATCTTGTCCTTCAACTCCAGTATCATCCTCTGGGCAGTTTTCAATCCGATTCCCTTTACGGATTTGATTCTGTTTACATCTTCTGAAAGTATCGCCTCGCGTAATTCATCGGATGTCATTGAAGACAGTATCATCCTCGCCGACGCAGCACCCATTCCCGACACGCTTGTAATGTGGCGGAAAAGATCCCTCTCGTCCTTTGAGAAGAAACCATAATCAACCTCGGTCCCATCCCTCTGATTGAACTGCTTCTGGACGTATAGAGTGGCTGAAGTCTTGCCATCGAGAGCAGAATAACTCTGGAGGGATATCTCCATTGCATAACCGATACCGTCGTTGTCGATTACGACCATTGTCGGAGTCAACTCCGCAATCTTTCCTGATATATATTCGATCATATGGCAAAAATACAAAAATGCTTTCTTAAAGTTAATCAATAATAGTTAAATTTGCACTTATATTATATATAGCGTATGGATGTCGGCACTTTGAGAGCTCTGTTCCCCGAACTGCAGGAGAAGGTATATGGCAAACCGCTTGTCTATCTTGACAACGCGGCGACTTCCCAGCGTCCGGTAAGTGTAATCTCAAAATGGGATGAACTCTCAACAAAGCTGAATGCCAACCTTCACAGGGCCGTCCACCATATTTCAGCGCTCGCTACTGCTGAATATGAAAATGCCCGGGACTTTGTAAAAGATTATATCAATGCTTCCGACCGCAGTGAGATAATATTCACTTCCGGAGCCACTGCATCAATCAATCTTGTGGCGTTCTCCTACGGTGAAGCATTCATCCATGAAGATGATGAAATAATAGTCACTGAGGCGGAGCACCATTCCGACATCGTCCCATGGCAGATGCTTTGTGAAAGGAAAAAGGCAAAACTGAAGGTCCTTCATGTGGATGAATCAGGCCATCTTGACCTGAAAGAATTGGATGCGCTGCTTAACGGACATACGAAGCTTGTCTGTGTCGCGCACATATCCAACGTCCTCGGTCTGGTCAATCCTGTGAAGCAGATTGCAGAGAAATGCCATGAACACTCCTGCCATATCCTGGTTGACGGAGCTCAGGGAATCGTCCATGAAAAGGTGGATGTCCGTGAACTTGGCTGTGATTTCTATGTCTTCTCCGGACACAAGGTGTACGCTGCTCCCGGGACAGGCGTCCTCTATGGCAGGAAAGAACTGCTGGAGCAGATGCCTCCATATATGGGCGGAGGAGAAATGATAGGTACTGTCAAATGGACCGGTACAAGCTATGCCCCGCTTCCACAGAAATATGAAGCCGGCACGCAGAACATGGCTTCCGTCCCGACACTGATTCCTGCGCTTGAGATGGCAGCCTCGATGACCGCTCCGTCCATCGGGTCAGAATACAATGCGGTAAGGGACTATGTGTATCGTGAGCTGATGCGTGCGCCTGGCATTAGGCTTTACGGTGTCCCGAAGACGATTGATGAGAAGATCCCGTTGTTCTCCGTCTCCGTCGAAGGAGCACATCATGAAGACCTTGCATTGATCCTGGACAAAATGGGCATTGCCGCCAGGTCGGGACAGATGTGCGCTGAACCACTGATGGACAGGTTTGGAGTGACAGGAATGCTGCGCTTCTCATTCTCTCCGTACAATACGATGGAGGAAGCGGAATACCTGATCGCATCACTTGGGAAAGCCGTGGAAATGTTAAGATAAATGGAATCATGAAGACGCTTAAAGAGATTCAGGAAGAGATAATAGAGGATTTCTCGATGTATGACGAGTGGCTTGACAAGTACGAATATCTTATCAGCATTGGGAAGAATCTTGGAGTGTTCCACGAGGAACAAAAAACGGACGAAAAACTCATAAAAGGCTGTCAATCAAGGGTTTGGCTCGACAGTAAGATGGAAAACGGCACTCTGATTTTCTCTGCAGACAGTGACGCGATCATCACCAAGGGCATCATATCCCTTTTGATAAATGTATATTCCGGACGGACACCACAGGAAATAGTAGAGGATGATTTCTCCTTCATAGAGAGACTTGGTCTGAAAGAGAATCTCTCCCCTACCAGGGCTAACGGATTGGTGTCGATGATTGCGACGATAAGAAAAATCGCTGAGGAGAATTGCTAGATGGAGAATGAAGTTCTAACCCCTGAGGACGTAAAGTCCCTCGCCCCGCTTTACGAAGATGTCGTACTTGCCATCAAGCAGGTTTACGACCCTGAGATACCGGTGAACATCTATGACCTCGGACTTATCTATGAGCTGAATATCAACAAGGCTCATGAGGTTTATGTCAAGATGACATTCACGGCACCTAACTGCCCTATGGCGGATGAAGTGATCGCTGAACTCAAGGCCCAGGTGGAGAACACGCCGGGTGTCACGAAATGCATTGTGGAACTTGTATTCGAGCCGGCCTGGGACCAGAGCCTTCTGTCGGATGAGGCCCGTATCGCCCTTGGCTGGGACCCTGAACTCTGATGGCACTTGCGGATCTATATCTGGCCCTCGGCACCAACATGGGTTGCCGTGAGAGCAATATCAGGACGGCCCTGGAGCTCCTTGACATCGCCCTTGGCAGGCATTATTGCGCAATCTCCCCGGTGATGCAGACGGAAGCAATAGGTTTCACAGGCCCCAGTTTCCTCAATTGCATCGTAAAATACAGGTCGGGCAGGTCTCCTCAGTCGCTTCTGAAGATATGCAAAGACATAGAGAAAAGAATGGGACGTACGGACGGGCCGGAATATGATGCGGACGGTAATCGGATATATCACGACAGAATCATTGATATTGATATACTTATGTACGGCAACCGCAAAATTGGCACCACGGAGCTCACAATCCCCCATCCTCAGGTTGAAACCAGGCCGTACATTAAAGAACTTTTGTTAAATTTGCGCGATTTATAGATTTTTCAACTTATGACACAGGACGAATTATTCAAGGTTCTCGTTGCCCATTGCAAGGAATACGGATTCATATTCCCATCCAGCGAGATTTATGATGGTCTGGCAGCAGTTTATGACTATGGCCAGATGGGTTCGGAACTCAAGAGCAATATCAAGCAGTATTGGTGGAATGCCATGACCCGCCTCAACGAGAACATCGTGGGTATTGACTCATGCATCTTCATGCATCCCCGTATCTGGGAGGCATCAGGCCATGTGGGTGCATTCAACGATCCGCTTATTGACAACAAAGATTCCAAGAAGAGATACCGTGCTGACGTCCTCATCGAGGACTACCTCGGCAAGATCGAGGAGAAGATCAACAAGGAAGTCGAGAAGGGTCGCAGGAAATTCGGCGAGAGTTTCGACGAGGAGCAGTTCAAGGCAACGAATCCTAACGTCCTGCGCGAGAAGGCCAAATATGACGAGGTCCATAACCGTTTCATGAAGGCGGAGCAGGAAAGCAATTTTGAAGAGTACCGTCAGATAATCATAGACTGCGGTATCGTCTGCCCTATCAGCGGCACCTGCAACTGGACTGAAGTACGCCAGTTCAACCTCATGTTCAGCACATCCATGGGCAGCACGGCGGACGGAGCGAATACCATCTATCTGCGTCCGGAGACTGCTCAGGGCATATTCGTCAACTATCTCAATGTACAGAAGACCGGCCGCATGAAGATTCCTTTCGGTATCGCGCAGATCGGAAAGGCCTTCCGCAACGAGATCGTCGCCCGCCAGTTCATCTTCCGCATGCGTGAGTTCGAGCAGATGGAGATGCAGTTCTTCATCAAGCCGGGTACGGAACTCGATTGGTTCGCCAAATGGAAGGAGCAGCGCATGAAATGGCATGTCAACCTTGGAATGGGCGCGGAGAACTACCGTTTCCATGACCATGAGAAACTCGCCCACTATGCAAATGCCGCCACCGATATCGAATTCAACTTCCCGTTCGGTTTCAAGGAGCTTGAAGGTATCCACAGCCGTACCGACTTCGACCTCGGCAACCATCAGAAGTTCTCCGGAAAGAAGATAGAATACTTCGATCCTGAGGAGAACAGGGCATATACTCCATACGTAATTGAGACCTCCATCGGAGTTGACCGTATGGTGCTTGCAGTGCTCAGCCACTCGTTCAAGGAGGAGAGCCTGGAGAATGGAGAGACCCGTGTGGTCTTGAGCCTCCCTGCTCCGCTTGCACCTGTGAAGGCTGCGGTCCTCCCTCTCGTCAAGAAGGACGGTCTGCCGGAGCTCGCACAGAAGATCATGGACGACCTCAAGTACGATTTCAACTGCCAGTACGAAGAGAAGGACTCGATAGGCAAGCGCTATCGCCGTCAGGATGCCATCGGTACACCGTTCTGCATCACCGTCGACCATGACTCCCTCAACGATAACTGCGTCACAGTCCGTGACCGCGACACCATGGAGCAGATCCGTGTCCCTATCGCGGAGCTCAGGAGCATGATTGACAAGAAGGTCAACCTCAACAACCTTCTCCGCAATCTTTAGCGCACAGTATTGATACATAAGGATGTCCCGTCGCAAGGCGGGATATCTTGTGTTAAAAGAATATGTCATGAGAAAGTTTCTGATAGCCATACTGCTTGCCCTTTCAGCCGGTGTGCAGGCACAAGTCAGGGTCGAGGCCCCGGAGTCTCCTTACGGATTTGCGCCTCTGGAGATGTACGCGTTCCCGTCAAGGGATTTCCCGATTACCAGATACGGGGCGAGGCCGGATGATGTGAAAGCCAACATACAGGCATTCGCGAAGGCCATGACAGCCTGCAACAAGGCGGGAGGCGGACGGGTTGTGGTGCCTGCCGGAGAGTGGCATACGGGGCCGATACACTTCCTGAACAATGTCAACCTCTATCTTAGCGAAGGGGCCACCGTCGTCTTCGAGGACGATCCGCAGCTCTATCTGCCGGCTGTCAGAACGAGTTGGGAGGGTGCCGAGTGCATGAATCTCTCCCCTCTCGTGTACGCCTACGGCTGCGAGAATGTCGGTATCAGCGGACCCGGTGCGCTTGCTCCGAAGACGGAATTCTGGAAGACATGGTACGAAAGGACTGACTCCCATCTCCAGGCCACCCGGCAGTTGTATGCCATGTGCTCTACGCAGGTGCCGGTGGAGAACCGCAGGATGGAGGCGGAGGGCGTCAGGATGCGTCCGCACCTCATCCAGTTCAACCGCTGCCGCAACGTCAACCTTGACGGTTTCAGCATACGTGAAAGCCCGTTCTGGACCATACATATGTACATGAGCGAGGATGTCTGGGTGCATGGGCTGAAAGTCCGTGCGCATGGCGCGAACAATGACGGCATCGACATAGAACTCACACAGCATATCCTTGTGGAGGACTGCAGTTTCGACCAGGGAGATGATGCCGTAGTGATAAAGGCGGGCCGCAACCAGGACGGATGGGCGCTCGACCACCCTACCCAGGATGTGGTGATACGCAATTGCGAAATAATAAAAGGCCATTGTCTCATAGGGATAGGCAGTGAGATGTCCGGCGGGGTCCGGCGGGTGTATATGCATGACTGCCACTCTTCGGATGAGGTGCACAGGCTGCTCTTCATCAAGACCAACCACAGGAGGGGCGGATTCATCGAGGACATCACCGTGGAGAATGTATCTGCAGCAAGGACCCTCTGTATGCTGGAGATAAATACAGATGTCATGTATCAGTGGCGTACCATAGTCCCGACATTCGAGACTGTGATCACGGACATCAACAATATCACTCTCCGCAATGCTGAATGCGCCGTAGCCGACGTGGTCTGCAAACTGCGTGGTGACGAACGCCTTCCGATAAAGACGGTAAGCCTTGAGAATGTGCATATCGGCGAACTTCTCAAATATGAGAACGTGGTGTCCCACGTGGAGGACTTCAGAATGAAAAACGTCGTCTGGGACAGTTTCGACGAGAGCGGTACCAGGACGGCGATAGATTATACACCGGGGAATTAAGAAACATATGGAAGAAAAAAGGACTTTTGCGCAGCTGGGCCGGGTGGAGGCCATAAGACAGTTGTTTGAAGGAAGCGGCTTCAATGCCTTCGGGGAGCCTCTGTGGTATGAGGCCAAAGCGGGGGATGCAGTGACGAATGCCGCGAAGACATTCCTTGAGGGTATGGACTTCAATCTTGTGTACTTCCCTCTGAAACATCTCGGATACAAATGTGTGACCGCCGTGACAGGTGAACTCTATGCCGTAATGGCCCATCCGCAGACATTGACGGTGGTGCTGGGAATTTCGGCCAAGCTGGATTATGACCGGATAGAGGAATTGTGGTCCGGAATGGTGTCAGCGGCGAAGGAACATGGGTACAGGCATCTCAGCCTTGACCTGCAGCCTTCCCGCAACGGTCTGGCCATCAGTGTCAGCGCTGCCGGAAGTTGTTCCAAACTCAGCTGTGTGCGCCGTCCGAAGTCGCAGAGCAAGGACCTGATCTGCGTGAGCGGCAGTCTCGGAGCTGCATATCTGGGAATGCAGGTGCTGGAGCGCGAGAGAATCAGATTCGACCAGGGGGCTTCGGAACAGGGCATGCTCGACAGGTACAAGATGCTGGTGAGGGCATACCTCAAACCGGAAATAAGCCCTCTGACGCTGTCTCAGCTGGAAGACGGGGAAATATACCCTTCGCATGGATATCTTGTCACACGCGGCCTTTCTGATGCCATTATGAGGCTTTCCCGCGACAGCGGCCTCGGCGCCAAGGTCTATGCGGACAAGATGCCTTTCGAAGGCAACAGCTTCGCACTTGGCAGGGAACTGGACATCGATCCGGTTTCCGCGGCGATGAACGGCGGAGACGATTGCAGGCTGCTGTTCACCATCCCTATACTGAAACTTGACAAATTCAGGACCGAATTCCAGACTTTCGATATAATAGGACATCTTGCACAGCCTGAGGCAGGCACCGTCCTCGTCACTCCTGACGGGCTCGAACATCCGCTTTCTTCGCAGGGCTGGCAGACAAACCAATAATCTTAAACATTTTCAAACATGAAAAAAATCATCGCAGTCGTCAGCGCCCTGTTCATGGTAGCATCCATGGCAAACGCACAGAGTCTCCTCGATGCCCTCAAGAATGTGGCAGGCGGAGTAATCGGCAACGTCATCGCAAATGTGTCATCAGTCGATCTCAACGGCACCTGGACATATCAGGGTGTAGCCGTTGCAGCCAACAGTGACAATGTCCTGGCTTCACTTGCAGCAACTGCAGGCACAGGGACCGTGGAGAGCAAGATTGACGGAGCCCTCGCAAAGGTGGGCATCAGGCCTGGTGCCGCTACCCTTACATTCAATCAGGACAATTCCTTCACATTCGCATTCGGGGCTGCCAAACTTCCGGGAGTATGGCAGGTGGAGGACAAGACGCTCACCCTCACGTTCATGAAGTTCTTCAAGATCAAGCTCACCGGTACAGTGAAGGCAACCGCAACGGGATGTGAGATACTCTTCCAGTCGGACAAGTTCCTTGCCCTTGCCCAGAAGATACTTGCTTTCGCCGGAAACATTTCATCCAATACCATGCTGACAGCGGCCACATCAGCCCTTTCAAACGTGAACGGCCTGCAGCTCGGATTCAAACTCAGCAGATAGCTACTTCCTCCCTACCTTGTAAGGGAGTCCCAGCATCGTGAGGCCGGATATGAAGTCCTCACTGACAGCCACCGCATACTTTTTGGATTTCATCTCCAGATTGTAGCCGGTGGCTTTGTCGTAGAGATACATCATCAGCGGAGTCTTGCCCTGGTTCGACTTCAGGAGTTTGACGAGCCTTGCCCTGAAGTCCTGGTTGAGAAGTCCGGTGTCGATGGACAGGGATATGCTTGTGATACGGTCGGCACTCAGATTGCCGAGCAGGCTTATCTCCTTCATCTTGAAGGTATAAGGCGAAGTCTTTCCCTGGGCCCTGTCCTCAGGCTTGACGAAGTAGCGCTCCGTTATATCCCCTTCTATATAGATTTGGGAATGGATGTCCATATATGGAAGGAACCTTTCGTAGTCCTTGCCGAAAAGGGCGATTTCGTAAGCTCCGGTGAAGTCTTCAAGGGTGACGATCGCTCCCTGGGTGTTGCTCTTGGTGGTCCTCTTCCTGACATCCATCACAATACCTGCTATCGCAGCCTTCGTGGCACTTTTCTTCGCCGCCTGGCATTCCTCTATCGCTGCCGGGAGTTCCGCAAGCTTGTGGGTTGTGAAGGTGTCTATCTCGAAGGAATACCGGTCAAGAGGATGGGAACTCAGATACATGCCGACGAATTCCTTCTCTTTCTGGAGTTTCTCCAGCAGGTCCTCATCTTCGAATGGTTCGGGCATCGCAGGACGCACCGGTTTCATCTCTTCGACTTCTCCGAAAAGGGAGGTGCTGGAGTCCATGGCATCCTGCTTGAACAGTTCGGCGTAATGCACAAGTTCGTCTATGAAAAGTTCACCGCTCTTGCATGGGGTGAAGAACTGGTTGCGCCTGTATCCGAAAGAATCGAACGCGCCTGCACAGACGAGGGTCTCCAGGGACTTGCGGTTGACGCTTCCCGATAATCTTTCCATGAAGTCGTACACGTCGGCGAAAGGTCCGTTCTGGTTGCGTTCAGCAATGATTTTGTCTACGACGTTGGCGCCGAATCCCTTTAGTCCGCCGAATCCGAAACGGATGTCACCTGTCTTGTTGACGGAGAACTGGTTGACCGACTCGTTGACATCAGGATTCAGGACCTTGACATTGTGGAGCTTGCAGTCGCCCATGATCTTCTTGAGCTCGTCCATGTTGGAGAGGTTGCAGGAGAGGTTGGCTGCGAAGAATTCCGCAGGATAGTGGCATTTGAGATAGCCTGTCTGGTAACTCACCCAGGCGTAGCAGGTGGCGTGGGACTTGTTGAAGGCGTACTGGGCGAATTTCTCCCAGTCCTTCCATATCTTGTCCAGGGTCTTCTCCGGGTGTCCGTTGGCCATGCCGTTCTTCATGAATTTCTCCTTGAGCTCCTGCATCACGGCTACCTGTTTCTTTCCCATAGCCTTGCGGAGCTTGTCGGCTTCTCCCTTCGTGAAATTGGCAAGTTTGCGGCTCAAGAGCATGACCTGCTCCTGATAGACCGTGACTCCGTATGTCTCGGAGAGGTATTCCTCCATGTCCGGAAGGTCATACTCTATCTTCTGCTGGCCCAGTTTGCGGGCCACGAAGTCAGGGATATAGTCCATAGGCCCCGGGCGGTATAGGGCGTTCATTGCTATGAGGTCCTCGAAACGCTCGGGATGCAGTTTCTGCAGCCATTCCCTCATGCCTCCGGATTCAAACTGGAACACGCTGGTGGTGTCGCCGCGGCCGTAGAGTTCGTAGGTAGGCTTGTCATCGATAGGAATGGCTTCTATGTCTATGTCCTTGCCGTGCCTTTCCTTGATGATGTCCAGACAGTTGTGTATGATGGAGAGGGTGATCAGTCCTAGGAAGTCCATCTTGAGCATGCCAACGTCCTCGATATAGTGACCGTCATACTGTGAGGTCCAGACATCCAGGCCCGTATCCTTGTCCTTGGAGAGGCATATAGGAATATAGTCCGTAAGGTCCCCCCTGCCGATGATGGTGGCGCAGGCGTGCATGCCGACCTGACGTATGCATCCTTCCAGCTGAAGGGCATATTTGAGAACCTCCTTATTGAGTTCGGGACCGTTCTCAAGTTCGTTCTTGAACTCAGGGACAAGACGGAAGCAGTTCTTGAGGGTGATCTTGACATCGACCTCCTCCATTCCTTTCTGGAACCATTTGCCGTCCTTCTCGTAGGATTTGAATCCCGGTTTCAATTCGTCCAGTTTAGGATTGAAAGGATATTCCTTTTCGACCTTTTCGCTCAGACGGTCCGGGACCATCTTGGTGAGGCGGTTGGATTCGTCTATGGTGACGTTGCTGATGCGGGCGACATCCTTGATGGCACTTTTGGCTGCCATCGTGCCGAAGGTGATGACCCTGGACACATGGTCCGCACCGTAGGTCTTCTCCACGTATTCGTGGGCGTACTGGAGGTCTTCGAAGTCCACGTCGATATCAGGCATGCTGATACGGTCAGGGTTGAGGAAACGCTCGAACAGGAGATTGTA